>JAHIEH010000087.1 GCA_018901675.1 Nanobdellota archaeon | reverse complement strand
ATTCAAATCCTTAACAAGTGTCATTCTCACAACAGTTCTTGTTTTGCCTTTTAATTTTTTAAAAAGCTCAATAGTCTCATTAAACCTTTTCCACGCATCTTTTAATTGGCTTTTATGCCACTCCTGATACATTTTTTCATTAGGCGTATTAAGAGAAATATAAATCTGCGTCGGTAAAGCACTATGTTTCTGCAGTTCTTTGATTTTTTCAGGATAAAGCCCATTTGTAACAAGAAAGCTTGTCTTTTTCTGCTTTCTTAGTTCTTTAATCAATTCAGCAAGTTTTGGATATAAAGTTGGCTCCCCAGCAAGGGAGATCGCAAATTGCCTCGGATTTTGGGCTTCTTCCCACTTTTTCATGTTAATTTTTTTGTTGCTTTTAAATCCAGTCAGCAATTTTCTCTGTTGTTTAACACATTCCTCAATTATCTCTTTTGGGTTGTCTGTCTTTTTTGCATTTTCTATTTCTTTTAAATCCTGCGTGAATTCTACTGCTCTCCAGCAATGGATGCATTTATTCGGGCACCATGCAATACTTGGAGACATCTGGCAGCATAAGTGGCTTTTTATCCCATAGAATTGCTCCTTGTAACAAAACCCCTCGTCGAGAAGTGCTTTTTTTGCCCACCTGCATATCTGGACTGCAGAGTGCTTTCCAGCAATGCCATAATGCTGTTTCTCCAAAATTTTCTTTAAATTTTCACTAATCATAAAAAGTATAAAAGAAGAAGACATTTTAAATTTAGCTATCCCAAAATAAAATTGATACCAAGATTCTTGACAAACCATGCACTTTAGTGCGTGGAGAATATTGGATACCAGAGAATTGCTATCGAGTGTTTTGCAATTCTCTGTACAGAAAATCCTTCCTGTAGGATTTTCCTGTATCCTAAAATTCCAAACAAACCGCACCCTTTAAGGTGCGATAAAACTCAAGAATTTTTTGATGTCAAGATTCTTGACAAAAACCGCATCTTTTAAGATGCGGTTGAATCTTGAACATCCAAAAGTCTAAAAAAACCACACCTTAAAAGGTGTGGTAATACGCAAAGACTTTTTGATTATAAAAATAAAAAATAAAAAATAAAAAAATTGAACCTTACTTTTTCTTTTTCTTTGCCTTTTTCTTTGCCATTTTTTACCTCTTTTTTTAAGATGAATAATTAAAGTTAAATTAGTTTAAATACTTTTCTAAAAATTTTTTTAGGCGAAAAAAGAATATCCCCAAATAATCATCAATACCAATAAAACTATCAAAAATAGATAGGTCATAAAAGAAAATACATTCTTTGCTATCTTTTCTTTCTTAGTTATTGCTAAAATAGTCAAGTAAAAAAATCTTCCTCCATCAAAAATACCGACGGGAAGCATATTAACCAATGCAACGCTGATGCTTATGAGGACAATCCACCACACTAGGTTGTAAATAAATATAGTAATCCCGCCAAACTTTGGTTCGTATTTCACTCCATCTTCTTTAAAATAAGAAAGAGCGAGATAGGTTTTACTTATCATTCCTGTTTTTTGATTGTCATAAAATCCAATTCCCAGCCACGGAGTATTGTTATTATTTGGATTTTCGCTGAGGATAATCTCATAGCTGAGAGATTCTTCACCTGTCTTTGTTTTTATTCCTACTTTATCTCCGGGAGAATGTTGAAGCAACTCCTCGCTTAAACTCTCTTTGTTTTTTATTGGCACGCCATCTATTTCGGTTATAACCCCCGTAAGATTCGCATTTATTGCAGGAGCATCATCATACAAAATCACATATCTCGAAGCATCTTTCTGCTGTTTCAGGAAATCTTTTGTTGCTAAATAACTTGCATTGCCTGCGATAATTCGGCTGGTTTCATTTTCTTTTAAAGAATCCAGCATGTTCTCATATGAAAGATTGGTAAAATTCCCCCCATTTATTGAGGATATATCCCCAATAGAGACTATAGAATAAGCATAAGTATCAAATTCTACCCCGATAGGCATAAATGCAACTGAAAATAAGCCCAACAATATTACAAAGAAAAAAATTGCAGTTAAAACATTAGCAAATGTTCCTGCAGAGAGCATAGCCATCTGTGAAAATTTATCTTTCTTTGCCATTTGCTTATCATCCTGTTCTACAAAAGCTGCGAGAAATACTGGCAGGAAAAAAGGGAAGAATCCAAAACCAGTTGATTTTATCCGTATGCCAAATCTCTTGCCAAAGATACCATGGCTGAACTCATGAGTTATCGCAATTATTGCAAGGACAATTATCCAGTAGGTAAAATAAAATGGCGGGAGAAAATTCAATTTGAACATACTCGGCAGATAAGGAATTAATGGCATTATCGGCGGAATTTTCATTGCTTTTACAACCTGAGGGAATGCTACGTACAGATAAACAATCCTGCCAACAAGATAAACTGCTCCCACCATCAGCAAATATCCTATGAAAATTGAGATATAACTCAAAGCATAAAGTATTTTTTTGTATTTTTTGCCGGCATAATTAATTAATTTTATCCCAACTTGCGTTCGGTATAATAACAGCATCCCTTCTTTTTTTACTCCCTTTCTTCTCGAGTAAAGAAAAATCGCTATCGCTATGGCAAATACCACCAAAAATATCAAATCATACACCATAAAATTCATTTTAACACTCTTATTTTCTCCTTAATGGTCTAAATGATCTCGTTTTACACTTTCTGCATTTAACTTTTCCTTCAAGGATTTTTATAGGATTAGATCTAATTTTAGCATTGCACTTTTTGCAAACAAACATATTCTTGAACAGTCGGTTATATGCTTCTAGTATTTTTGCCATGTTTAAACTCGTTCTCTCCCGCACACACGCAGTGAGAGTTTAAATATCAAAAAATTTCTATTTTTTGCCATGTTTTTATTTTTATGCTAAATCTTTAATTTAACCTATCACTTTTTATTAATCAAATAAACTATGTTTATATAGTATTACACATCGAATTATGCGAGATAGTCTGTCTCTATACTTAAAAACCTTCTGCTTATTGAATCTAATATCCGTTTTATATCTTTCTTTTAACTATAGTTATCCCTTCAACATTCCAATATTCTATTTGACATCCTTCTTCTAATTCGGATTTTATCTCTTCTGGGCAACTAATAATCTCAAATGTTTCAAAACTCTCCAAATCCATAACGCTTATTTTCTCTCCGATTGAAAGAACCTGTGCTTTCTTTTTTTCAACTAATGGAACTTCAATTTTATCATGCCCGGGTTTTACAAAAACTTTTTTCTGGTCATTAATAATACCTACTGCTTCTATCCTGGCTTTGCTATGCCCATGTTTCCCTGTTTTGCTGATGTCTATCTTTTTAACTACGCAAGGAACGCCATCAATGATTATATTAGTACCTACTTTTGCTTCATTAGCATTAATCGTTTTAAAAGCCATACTCTAATCAAAAAAAATAGATTTATAAACATTTTTAATTCTTAAAAATAGAGCAAAATGGAAAAAATACCCAAAAGCGATTTTATTGAGATAGAATTTACAGGAAAAGTTAAGGATGGAAATATCTTTGATTCAAATATAAAAAAAGATTTGGAAAAAGCAGGAATTAATGCAGAAGCTAAACCCTTTGTTTTTTGCTTGGGAAAGGGGATGTTTCTTAAAGGAATAGAAGAATTTCTTGCGGATAAAGAGATGGGTAAAGAATATTCTATAGAACTTCCTCCTGAAAAGGCATTTGGAGATAGAAATTCAAGCCTGATAAAAGTGATTCCTATAGGGATTTTTATTCAGCAAAAAATTAACCCTCAGCCAGGAACAATGTTTAATTTTGATGGCCAGATAGCAAAGGTAATCTCGGTTTCAGGAGGCAGAGTAATTACTGATTTTAATAATCCCATAGCTGGAAAAACAGTTGAATATAAAGTTAAAGTTCTGAGAGAAGTAACTGATTTGGAAGAGAAAACAAAATCATTATTTGACTTCTTTTTTAGAAGGCAATTCCAATTTGAAATAAAAGACCAGAAGCTGGTTATTAATGTAGAGAGGCAATTCGCCCCTTTGCTGGTTTTGTTTAAAGACAAGTTTAAAGAATTGTTAGGTCTGGATTTGGAAGTTAGAGAAATAAAGCAAGAGGACAAAGAAACAAGCAGAGAACCAGCAGAGAAAAAGTAGCGGAAAAATAACAATAAAACTTATAAATCTCCCCGCTTTTTTTTATCTATGGCTGAGATTTATGAAAAGAGTGATCATTCATCTTCTTTAATTTCTTCAGAGATAAGAGAAATTGATAGAGAGCTTGAAGAGCTTCTAAAAAAACAGAGCGCGAAGATAAAAGTTGTAGGAGTCGGCGGCGGAGGAAATAATTCTCTAAGCAGAATGAGGGAAATCGGGATTAAGGGAGGAGAATTAATTGCAGTTAATACCGATGCGCAGGATTTATTATATGCTAATGCAGACCAGAAAATTTTAATTGGAAGAGAGTTAACCCAGGGCTTGGGGGCAGGAAGCAACCCTAAAGTGGGGGAAGAAGCGGCAAAAGAATCTGAATCTGAAATAAAAAAGAAGCTTGCAAATGCAGATATGGTATTTATCACCTGTGGTTTGGGAGGAGGAACAGGAACTGGCGCTGCACCGGTAATCGCAGCTTTAGCAAAAAAACAGGGGGCTCTTACTATTGGGGTAGTAACTCTGCCATTTACAGTAGAAGGTAAAAAGAGATTAGAAAATGCAATGAATGGGTTGGAAAAGATGGAATCTGTGGTAGACACTTTAATAGTAATTCCTAATGACAAACTTCTTGAGCTTGCTCCAGAGTTGCCATTGTATACTGCATTTAAAATTGCAGACGAAATTCTAACAAATGCCGTCAAAGGAACTACCGAGCTTGTAACAAAAACCGGATTGGTTAATCTTGATTTTGCAGATATAAAAGCAGTTATGGTTGACGGGGGCGTTTCTCTTATTGGTATGGGGGAATCAGATAGCACTAATCGTGCCTTAGAGGCAGTTGAAAAAGCAATACAGAATCCTTTGCTTGATGTTGACATTTCAGGAGCAACAGGAGCATTAGTTAATATTATTGGGGGAAATGATATGAGTCTAGATGAGTGCAAGTGCATCATCGAAGCAGTAGGAAGCAAACTAAGCCCAGAAGCAAAATTAATCTGGGGTGCCCAAATTTCCGAAGATATGGAAAAATCAATACGTGTTTTGCTTATAATTACAGGAGTTAAAAGCGCCCAAATTCTTGGCTCAGAAGACACCTTAGAAGACAGAAAGCATAAAGAAATTGAGGAAGAATTGGGGATTGAGTTTTTTGAATAAAATGAAAGATATAGAGAAGATAATACAAAAAGCAGATAAAATGGCATCTAACGCTATTTCTAACTGGATGAATTTAAAATGATCACTATTGCTGACTCGGCATATGAAGCCCAGTATTTACATATGCTTGTAGGGATAAATTATGCTTTATATCTACAGAACAAAGTTATTATAGAATTACTAAAAAAATAAAAATCCCTCAAAAACCTTAAAAACCCATTACTTCTATTTAAATAATGGCAAACAATATTTTAACATCCACAAAATCCTTTTTCGTCAAGTGTGTGAGAGTCTGGCATATTCTTAAAAAACCTACGAGAAACGAGTTTGAGCAGATTGCAAAAGTTTCTGCAATTGGAATATTGATAATCGGCTTGATTGGATTCTTGATTTCAGTGATAATAAAGATGTTCACAGGATAATTTGAAAATTCATGTTCAATTTATCCCCCTCACTTTTCAAACTGTAGTGTCCGCTATTAAAGTTACCTTGATGTTTTAAGTTAGCCATTTTCTCTTTAATTATTTTTTCTTTCTCAAGCTGTGTTGCATGAATCCTAAAAAACAACACAGCTATCACTATTAATCAACTAAAACTAAGGTTTACAAGTTCATTATAAGCCCAGAATTTAATTTTTACTTCATGATACATATTTTTTGTTTTCGTTGCACTTACATAT
>JAHIEH010000086.1 GCA_018901675.1 Nanobdellota archaeon | reverse complement strand
TCTTTTATGCCAATAACCTTATTAATGTGGGTGCCTATTGCAATTGTGTCATTAATTGTGATTATGTTTGTTTATTATTACAATAAATTTGTGCTTCTTGGAAACAGAATAGATAATTCTCTGTCACAAATAGATGTTCAGTTAAGAAGAAGGGCGGACTTGGTTCCTAACTTGATGGCAAGTGTTAAGGGTTATGTTAAGCATGAGAAAGAGATATTCAAGCAACTGACTGATGCAAGAAAAGCAATTGTCGGTGCAAAAGATATTACCAGCAAAGTTAAAGCAGGAGATAAATTGCAGGCAGCTTTGAAGACAATTTTTGCTATGGCTGAATCTACTCCTCAATTAAAAGCAAATGAAAATTTCCTTCAGTTACAACAGGAACTTTCTGCAATTGAAGATAAAGTGGCATATTCAAGGCAGTTTTACAATGATAGTATTTTAGATTATAATAATTCTGTAAAGGTTTTCCCTGGAACGATGTTTGCAGGGCTTTATGGCAAGAAAGAAAAACAATTTCTGCAGATTCCAGCAGGAGCAAGGGTTTTGCCTAAGGTTGAGTTTTAGAAAAATGGCAAAAAAGCACATATCTTTTTTTATGCTACTTCTTATTCTTTTGTTAATCTTTTCTAATGTTCTATCTTTAAGTGGCAATCCTGTTCAACTTGTACCTGTAGAGATTCAAGAATTAAATGAAGGAGATGAACAATGTTATGAGGCTATTAGTCAAATTGAAAGTTTGGACAAATTTTTAGATGAACAATTTATAGTAAGTGGTGGAATCTATTTTTTTGCTGATAGTGTTTGGAATATCAGGCGTATGGCCCCCTTAATTCCATTTAGTATTTCAGTTGGAAATGCCCAGAAGAATAAAAAAATAATAAAAGAAATTAGAGTATTGGGACCGGATAAGAAAGTATTAAAATCATTTAAATTACAGGAACAATTATCTCCAGCTAAGGAAGATTTCGAAGAAAAAAAGGTTTCTCTGGAAAATAAAATTAATCAGGCTAATAAAAATCTGAAGGAAATTATTGATAGCAATGAAGCAGATATAGACAAAAAGATTAAGTGTGAAAAAATTATGAAAGAAATATACTTATCCAATTCTCAATCGTTACTTAGTGTAGCAGAATCTAGTTCGCCGCTAGTTGGAGGCAGTGCCAATTTAGATTTGACCTCTTATTTGAAGAAGGTAGGAGACAAAGTGACAATAACTGTTCAAGCAAAAATTAAAAAATGGTTCATTTTTACGAAAACAGCAGAAACAAAATATACTTATAATCTCAAATCTCCATTACCAGACCCAACAGGTTGAGTTTTAGGAAGTAAAGCGGTAGAATTAGAAAATGAAACTTGAGGAGAAGGTTGAGTTTTAAGAAGTTGTGTTTTTTAAGTGAGAGAACCAAAATATTTAAATAGGTATATTATATAAGTATATATAATATGGAAAATGAAACAATCTTGCACAGCCCCACTCTTGAAAGTGTATTGATGGTAGAGGAAACTGCAGAAAAATACTCTGGGGAATTAGGAAATTATCAATTATGGCAAAAACTTCCGAGAAAAATGATGTACCAAACATTCTTGGTTATATTAGACTATTTAGGAAAATCGAATAAAATAGTAATAGACAAAGAAGGGAAAATAGTTTGGATATGGAATCCTGATTTTATAAGAAAACTTCAAAAAAAAGGATTGATTATAAGATAAAAATGATTACAAGGATAAAAGAGGTAGCTTTTGCAGATGAAAATCTTAAAAAAGCCTACTTCAAACTCCGAGAAGGAAAATTCGAAGATAAGCAAATGTTTGATTTTATAAATAGAGCTATAGATGACTTAAAACAAAATCCTCTTTCTGGTACAAGAGTTCCTAATCACTTGATTCCCAAGGAATATATTAAAAAGTATGGGGTTGATAACTTATGGAAATATAATTTTCCAAATGCTTGGAGATTAACATATACTCTTTCAGGAGATTCTGTAACAATTGTTAGTGTTATTCTAGAATGGATGAGCCATAAAGAATATGAGAGAAGATTTGGTTATGGTTAGATTGAAGCTTTCACCCTAACATTTTTATATTCATTATAACTTTTATTTTCATGCCAAAGCCATCAGACAGAGTAAACTTTTATAAGCAGATATCAAGCAACAAGAGGAAATCTTTTTTGTTGATTATAATTATATTCTTGGTTTTTTTGGCTTTGGGCTATGTTATTGGAAAGATTTACGCAGGATATTTTTTTGTTATAATGATAATTTCTATTGTTATTTCAATATCTTACATTTTAATCACATATTACAATTCTGATAAAATTGCTTTGGCTTCAGTAAGAGCAAAGCTTGCTAACAGAGAGCAATATAAGCAGTTGTATAATTCTGTTGAAGGACTAACTTTAGCAAGCGGTTTGCCTATGCCTAAGATTTATATCATGGAAAGTGAGCAGATAAATGCATTTGCAAGCGGAAGAAACCCTCAAAATTCTGTTGTGTGCGTCACCACAGGAACTCTAAAAAAATTAGACAAACAGGAACTTGAAGGAGTTTTGGCTCATGAGCTTTCGCACATTGCAAATTATGACATAAAATTTATGACTCTTGTTGCTGTAATGGTTGGTTTAATCGCGATAGTCTCTGAAATCTTTTTAAGAAGTTTGTGGTTTGGGGGCGGAGGTAAGGATAGAGAAGGCAAGGGAAATGCAATTTTAATGCTAATTGGAATTTTACTTGCTATATTAGCCCCAATTGTTGTCCAGCTTGTTCAGTTGGCTATCTCAAGGAAAAGAGAGTATGTTGCAGATGCTTCTGCTGTTAAGTTCACAAGATATCCTCGTGGACTTGCAAATGCCTTAAGAAAAATCAAGAATGATAATGTAAGCCAGGAAGATGCTAAAAGATACAACAAGGCAACTGCCCCTTTGTTTATTTCAAATCCGTTTAGGATACAAAAAATGAGAGAATTGACCAGCACGCATCCTTCTTTGGAAAAAAGAATCGAACTTTTAGAGAGGATGTAATCACTTCACCAACTTTTCTGTTTCTCGCAGATACTCTTTGAGATATACATAGAGCTTTTTTCCTTCGTTTAGGGGAAGTTCCCTTTTGCTCTCTTTGTTGTCTTTTGCATAAAGATACCTGTCGTATGCTATTAAAGAACCTGAAATTTTTTTTATTAATTGAATAAATTTGTCTTTATCATATTTTTGGTTGTTAATCAAGCAGTTAATCATGTAAAGCGTCCTTAGTCTTAATATTAATGAATAAGCTATTGCGTCGCTTAATTTCCCATTAGGTTTTTTCTTTTCTATTGTATCAATTGAATTTTTTATTATTTTTAACCTGTCTTCTGTTGTTTTTAAGTACCATTCAATATTTTTTTTAGTAACTTTCACTTTTATCTCTTTAAGAAGATGGCTGTTTAATAAAGGCATGGCTTCTTTTAACATAGTGCCAATTGGCAATAAATTTTCTTTTAGTTTATAATTTAATAAACCTAATGAGACTATCATTATCTCATAGCCCCCTTTTTTAATAATTTCTTTGTTGGTTTTTTCTGAGATAATTAATATGTCTATATCACTCAAGTTTGTTTGGTCTTTTCTTGCATAGCTTCCAACAAGGTAAATGCCAATAATTTCGGATAAGTCTATAATTGGTTTAACAACCTCCAAAACATCATATAAAATTGTTTCTGGAGTTTTATCTACCAACTCTATTTTAACTCTTTTATCCAGCCATGATTTTGGCAATACTACCGCAGACGCATTTCCGGATTTTATTGTTTTTCTTAATATTGTTTCCATTTCATTTCTCTTTGTCTTTTTTCAAGTATTCTTCATCTTCTTTTTTTATCTTTTTGAATTTTTCCTCTATCTCTTTCCTCCAATAGTCAAGTGTTGTGTCTTTTTCTGGAGTTTCTGTTTTAATTTTATCTTCATGGGAAGATATCTGCTTATCAATAGCTTTAATTCTTTTCTTTCTGATTTTCTTCATCCTTTTTCTATCATTCATGTAAAGACATGTAAAGACTTATTTATAAACTTTACCATTAACTTGGATTAGTAAAGGGCATTAAACCCCAGAGCAAGCTCTGGACACAAAAGTTAGCTTTTCCCCACAGCAAGCTGTGGGGTATAACGATTAATGAATTATTTTCAGAATTATGTAACTCCATAATTCTCAAATAAGTTTAAAAATTCGCATGTTAATTTAATTCTCTGGATAGTTATGTCAAAATTGCCGATGCAGATGAATGCAATTTTGAGCATCCTAAAATTCCAAACAAACCGCACCTTAAAAGGTGCGGTAAAACACAGGAATTTTTTGATGATAGAAAAAGGTAAAAGGGCAACATGAATGAGAAAAATGAGCGAAAAGAGGATGTAAGAACTAAAGAAGCAGAAATTATTGTTGATAAAGTTGAGAAAG
This sequence comes from Nanobdellota archaeon, assembly GCA_018901675.1. Classification (GTDB taxonomy): domain Archaea; phylum Nanobdellota; class Nanobdellia; order Pacearchaeales; family GW2011-AR1; genus JAHIEH01. The sequence goes on along the minus strand of JAHIEH010000086.1, from coordinate 7,712 downwards.
CGATTGAAAAGCAGAAGACAGATGATAAAAGCGGAAAAATCCACGACGAAACAAAAATCAAGGAACATTTAGAGAGGTCAAAAGAGTACAGCTTAAAGGATGGTGCTTATCTAAATGCAACTGTTGGTTTTGGCGAGAATTATATGTCTGCATACGCTGTTGCATTAAAAGCGAGTGCTCATGAAATAGGTTTGCTTACTTCTATCCCAAATATGATTGCCCCCCTTGCGCAGCTTGCAACTTCCAGGTATATGGAAAAGCATTCTAGAAGAAGCATTGTTTCAATTGCCCTTTTTTTTGAGATATTAATGTGGCTTCCAATAATCGCGGTTGCATTTCTTTTTCTTAAAGATATAAAATATGCTCCTTTGCTTTTGGTCCTGTTTTATACTATCTATGCTCTTTTTAGGAATTTTGCATCTCCTGCGTGGGTGAGTTGGATGGGGGATATTGTTCACACTAAGGAGTCAGGAGTTTTCTTTGGTAAAAGAAACAAACTTGGGGGAATCTCTGCTCTGATTTCCATGGTTTTAGCAGGTATTCTACTGGATTTATTTAAATTAAAATCTATGACATCCACAAGTTTTTACCTCCCCTTTCTCGGTTTTATAATCATTTTCCTTTTGGCTATGTTCTCCAGAGTTATCTCCAGATATTATGTCCTTAAGCAGTATGAACCGCATTTTAGATTTCAAAAGGAGGCGTATTTTTCATTCTGGCAGTTTGTTAAAAAAATACCTCAAAGCAATTATGGAAAATTTGCTTTGTTTGTGGCATTAATGCACCTTGCTCAGCATATAGCCTCTTCCTATTATGCATTATATATGCTGAGAGATTTGCAATTTTCTTATGTTCAATTTATGGCAATTAATGTTTCTGCTTCAATAGCAACTTTTATTTTTATGACAAAGTGGGGGAAATTTTCAGACCGGTTCGGCAATATAAAAGTTGCTAAAGTATGTTCTATGCTTATTCCGGTTGTATGCTTTTTGTGGTCTATTTCCATGTTTATTGCGATGCCATATAAGCTGTATTTTTTACTGCTGGCAAACTTTTTTTCGGGGTTTGCATGGGCGGGCTTTAACCTTGCTGTTGGAAACTTTGTTTATGAGGCAGCAACACCCCAAAGAAGAGGTTTGTGCTCGGCGTATTCCAGTATTTTAAATGGTTTTGGAATTGTAATCGGGGTAACAATCGGCTCAATTTTAATCTCTAACTTAAACATTACTTTTATGAATGTAATACTTTTTGTTTCTTTACTATCCGGAGTTGCAAGGTATGCTGTGGCTATTACATTTTTCGGAAAAATAAAGGATGTTAGAAATATTGAGGAAAAATCGCATTGGAGTTATATTCCTCTTGCATCAGAAATTTATAATCTTAATGATTACATAGCTGAGAATTTTCTAAGAGTCAAAGGCACAATCAAGAAAGATTGGAAACCTCAAGCTAACTCGAACCCTTAAAAAAGTTTATAAATCCCTGGTGCTTTTTTAGATTATGAAAAACAAAATAAAAAACAAAGTTGAACAAGTCCTTATCGATACTGCGATGAAAATAGCCAAGCAGGAGAAAGGGTGCCTTTTTATTATAAAAGAGGGAAAGCTTAATTATGAAACTTTAATAGAACAGGATGTTAAGCCGTTTAGCATCTATGAAAATCCGAGGAGATTGGAGGCACTTGCACTTCTTGACGGAGCGTGTGTTATAAGTGAAGAAGGGAAACTTCTTGCATATTCTGCAAAGATTAAAAAAACAAAAGTCTATTCCGGGTATGGGACAAGGCATTCTGCTGCTTATTCTGCAAGTTTAAGCGGAAATACTGCAATTTTAGCAAGCGAAGAAGACAGAAAAATAAGAATTTTTAAAGGCGGTGTTTTGATAATGCAGATAGACCCACTTGAAAAGAATATTGAATACAAAACAAAAGAAGCGGTTAATATCTTAGAGAGCGTCGGAGTTGGAAGCGTAGCATCATTTACTGCATCCACATTGCTTCCTGCTGCATACACTAGTTTAATGGGTGTATCATCAGCGACTCCTGCTGGTTTTGTATTAGTTCCAGGAATAATTGTTTTCGGAGCAGCGCATTATCTTGTGAAACAGATTAAAAGTAAGAAGAATTGAAGGTTAGTATCAAAGAGGATATCGGTGGATAATATTGAGGATTATGGGGTGATGGACATACATTCATTTTGATTAAATTAACTTTATTGATTTGGACTTAATAAATTTTTTCAATCTTTAAAAAATCCTTAAATTTATAAACAATATTATTCTTTAGTATTCATGGGGTTTATAAGAGGGAGTGCTGTTTTTTTTCTTGCAGTGTTAACCCTGTCATCTTTGCTGGGATTAGCTCTCTTCTTCACTCTTTCATCATCTCTGGAATATAATAATGTTAAACAAGGGCTTTATCCCGTAGTTGAAAAAATTGCAGATGAAGAGATGAATTTAACTTCTGTTTTAAATTCCCACTATTACTCTATGGATCTACATTGCAGAAACAACTCTGAATATCTGCTTTCACAAGAAGGGTTTTCATTCACAATTCCGTGCAGTATTGTCTCTCAGGGACAGGATGCGATTATCTATTATGGAATTAATGAGACAATCAAGCAGGTTTATTACCAAAAATATGACTGCAGTTTTTTGGAGTGTTTTAACAAACAGGAAGAGTCAAAAAAACCATTTTTTATTGTGTCTGAAATGTCATGGAAGTATTTCAGGGGGAAATTTTATTCTCTTTTGATTATATCCCTTGTTTTAATTGCGCTGCTTTTTCTTTGTATCCAAAACAAGAAAAATCTTCCTATTTTATTGGGCGGTTTGATGATGCTGTCTTCTTTGCCTTTTTTCCAGCTTGGCGCTTTTATGTCTCTTTTTGCAGAGATGGATAATTCTACACTTGTTTTTCTATCTGCACTTTTGTCTAATTCTAATTCTGTTTTTTGGATTATGTTTGTTTCAGGGTTAATCTTAATAGGATTTGGAATCGCAACCTATTTCTGGAGTTTTGCAGAAACTATTTATGAGAAAATAAGAGGGATTGGCAGGAAAAGTGATAAAGATGCGGATAAGATTAAAAATTAGCAGTTTAAGTTGTTGCGGTTTTATGCCAAGAATTTTGACATCAAAAAGTTCTTGAGTTTTACCACATGTCAAGAATGTAAATTCTTGAGCACTCTCAGAAATCGTAGATTTCTGAAGCCTTAAAAGGGGTGGTTTGTCCGGAACTTTTGGATGCTCCGAAATCAAAGACGCCCTAAAGGGCGTGGTTTGAACCCAATTTCGGACAGCAAGAAAAAATAAAAATCTAAGCCGCTTCGAGAAAATATTCTAAATCTTTGTATTCTTCAATTCTGATTAAGCCTTTTTTTAAGATAACGCCTGCTTTTTCTAAACAATAGACAGCATTCCTTAAAGAATCCTTATATACACAAGAATCAACTTTCTCACTTTTACAGAATTTCCAATAAAAATATGCACTTAACTTATATATTTCTTCTTTTTCTGGGATTCTATTTTTTATCCCCCCATATGATTTATCGGCACAATTTCTGCATTGAGCATCATAGTCTTCTCCAATTCTTAATCTTAAAGTTTCTGCGACTGCATAATAACTTTGTGGATTTTTGATAAGTTCTAAACTAGATTCAATAGAGTCTATTTGTTGTTTGTAATCTTTACCTGTGAGCAAATTTAATATAAGTTGGGGATTGTCTGCTTTTCTTGTTCCATAATCGAATAGTCCTTTTCCATTATGTCCCCCATTATTTGATGTGGGAGTATTATTGCTACTGCTACTACTGCTGGTTTTTCCTTTGATTATTGTGGTAGTCTTTTTCTTTCTTTGATTTAATAATCCTGATAAACTCATTTTTATTCCTCTATTAATAATAAGACCTCCTCATATTTATGCCTTTCTATTATTAATCTGGATATCTAGAATGGTTTTTAAATCTAGTTAATGGATTATTAATATGGCGAATAATAAAGAAAAAATCATTGTTATGTTCTCAGGAGGTCTTGATAGCAGGCTTGTTGTTAAAATCCTGCAGGAAAAAGGTTTCGAGGTTATTGCCTTGTTTTTTAAGTTTCCTTTTGGGACGGGGTGCTGCGATGAAAATTGCTCTTTTAATTTTTCCCAGCTTAGTGGAATAAAACTAAATGTTATTGACTGCACAAAAGGGCAGTTTCTCAATGAGTATATTGAGGTAATTAAGCACCCGAAATATAATCGAGGAGCAAGTATGAATCCTTGTATTGATTGCAGAATTTTTATGTTTAAGAAAGCAAGGGAATTTGCTGATTTAAATGGAATTAAACTTATAGCAACTGGTGAAGTTGAGGGAGAAAGGCCATTAAGCCAGACGCAAAAAGCAATGGCTTTAATAGAAGAAGAATCTGGTTTAAAAGGAAGAATTTTAAGGCCTTTAATTGAATTGGGAATAAAAGGAAGATGCAGGAAAAAGCAAATGGAGATGGCAGAAAAATACAAAATTTCTTATCCCACTCCCGCAGGTGGATGTCTGCTTTGCGAAAAAAATATAAAAAACAGGATTAAAGAGATAATAAAAAGAAAAATAAATGAACAACAAATTGAACTTATTGGCATAGGGAGGCATTTTCTTATTGATGATTGCTGGATAGTTCTTGGGCGAAATGAGAAGGAAAATAAGATTATTGAAAATATTAAAGAGTATGATGTGATAATGTCCTCATTTCCAGGGCCAAGCGCGATAGTTTTTGGTGGATGCAATAAGGATTTAAAGCAAAAAGTTTACAAAGAAAACGGGAAATTTTCTAGCAAACTTTTTGCAAAAGGAATTAAGCAAAAAGTTTATGAGTTAATTATGGCATATTCAACCGGAAGGAATTTGGAAAAAAGAAAAGAATTTGAAGGGTATAAATTATGAGTAAATAGTTTGATAAGAATTTGGAAAAGGTTAATAATTGTTAGTTGCCATCTGTGGTGTATAGATTAAATTTATAATATATTCAGTATTAGATGTTTTAACTTGACAGTTTATATCCTAAGAATATAATTTAAACCTAAATAATAAAAAATGTGCAAAGCGTGCCAAACAAACTCTGTATGGGAATTTACCAACAAAAGAAAGTTATGCAGAGGATGCTTTATCAAATATTTCCAAAAAAAGTTGTTTTATACAATCAGAAAATTTAAGATGATTAAAAATGGGGATGTTGTTGGTTATGGAAATAAAGGTGATTTCAGAGGGGTGGTTTTAGAGCATATTTTGTTGATTTTTGCAGGTAAGGCAATGGTTGGATTAGTCAAACTGCCTTCAAAAATAAAAGTTAGCAAGACGGCTGTGAGTGATACGTTAGATAGTAACTCACATAATTTTGTTAGTGCTCTGATTAATAGCAATCTGAAAGATTTAGAAAAAATAAAACCAGTTGTTGACATAAAAGGAAAGATTATTGTTAAGCCTCTTTATCTCTTTTTAGACAGAGAGGTTTTGCTTTATGCAAAACTTAAAAAATTAAAGTTTAAAGAGGGTAAAATTAAGAAAAACAATATTTGTTCATTTATTGATAAATTAGAACAGAAACATCCAGAAGTAAAGAGTGCGGTAATTAAAGGTTATATAGAATCTTTCTCTTGATTATCCTGGTTTTTATTATTATCCCTCTCCATCCTTTTCACAAAGCCACTTATGAAAGTCTTGCTTCCTTCTTTGTTTCTTGCTTCTCTTACTGTATAAGCAGTTATACCCTCTTTATCTTTTCTTTCTGTTTTTAAATCCGAAGTTACTTTTTCATTTATCTCTTTGCTTATCAACACTTCCTTATCTGCAGCAGCTGCTATTTTTTTGCTGCTGCTCATTATATCCCCCAAACCGGTAAATTTCAAGTTTGCTTCTTTTTTAGCTATTATCGCCCCATAATTTACTGAAATGCCAAAATCTATTCTCTGCTGGAAAAACTTGTTATGTTCATTTAGAATAGCTAGCATTTTTTGTGCTGTCTCTACGGCATTTTTCTCGTTTTTGAAGGTTTTTGTAATTACTGGAGCCAGAATAAAAAACAAAAAACTAGCATTTTCATACAACACCGCTTTTCTTTCTCCAGCCATGCTGATTATTTTCTGAAGCGTTTCTTTTGCATTGTTCTTAGTAGATTCAATTTCCCCAAAATTCTTTATTTTTAAGCAGATTAAACTCACATCTTGTTTGTTCCCTTTTATTGACAAAGATAACTCTGCTTTGTTTTGGGGGTTATATGCTCCTAGCCCAAAAGAGCCAGATGAATCTCTGCTAAACTTCTTTTTAATATTCTCATAACTTCCAAAGAAGGTTTTTCTATATCCTTTTCTGAAGAGAGTATAAGCGACAAAACCAAAAATGGCTATTATAAAAACCCAGATAAATGGGTGCCTGATTATTTCTATTGCTCCAACTGCAACTTTTTTTGCATCAATTGCTCTTCCAGTAAGAGATACTTCTTCAGACACCTGGCTTTTTCCATCAGTTATAATCTCTACATTATATTTTCCATCAGGAGCAGTTAGAGTATATTTTTGGATATCACCTACTTTTAGGTTAGTACCGATGTTTAATGTCTGATTTCCTATTTTAACTAAGACTGTCTTGTTGTAGGGAATGTTTCCTGTATTGGTGATTATAACTATCCCTGCCTCCAAAATTACTTGAACTGACTCTTTTTCTTTAATAATAAATTCTGATTCTGATGATACTTGGTTAGACACTGCAAAAATTTTCCATGTCAATGGCGACTCAATAGAAGCTATGAGATATGTCATAATCTCATCTGTGGGGATTTCACGCTGCTCCATTATTCTATTGTTTGAGTTCTTTATTGTAATTATTGCCTTAGAAGCTATTTTCTCCCCGGTTTGATCATGGAGAATTGCTTTTACTTTTACATTTTCCCCTGGATTTATTTCTTTACTCTCAATAACTATTTCGAGGCTCGTGGGAATTTGTTTTATTTGGATATTCTCGTCTATAAATCCTTCATTAGTTATGTTATTGTCAGTATCCCGCTCATATACTCTTAGTTTGTATAAATGCGCCCCTGCTTTTGTTTGTTTTGATAGAGAAAAGTTAACTGAAAAAAGCCCTTTATTGATTATTGCAAGTTCGTTAATGCCCTCTGAATCTTGGTCTATCAATGTTAACTCAATAAAACCTTCTGCTGGCTGGCTGTTTTCCCTTGTTGCTTTTCCTGAGATATAGATGTTTTCTCCAGGGGAAAACTCTGTTTGTTCTAAAGACACTTCTATATTAATTAAATCAGAAATTTTGAAATTTTTTGTTGAAGCAGATTCCCCTCTTAAGGTTGCCCTTATTATGCAATCTCCTTTAATGTTTTCAATGATGCTTTTAACTAAAAGCAGAGAAGGGCTAATCTTTTTTTCCTCTCCAGCATTTAAAATTATATACTCTTTATAAAATTCTTTAACCTGATTATTGCAGATAAGAAACATCTGAAAAAAACCATTAATCTCGCTTGATGTTTTTATTGTTGCTGAGGTTGAAAAACTATCCCCCAGATTGTATATATTTTTTGGCTGTTCTAAGATTATTTCAGCAGAAATAGTTGATAAAAGTAATACAGTTAAAATCAGCGAAAATGATAAAATCTTTTTTTTCATGTTATATTCAATAAGATGATATTTATAAACGTTTTTGGTGTGTTCTTGGGAATGTTTAAAAATGTGA
>JAHIEH010000085.1 GCA_018901675.1 Nanobdellota archaeon | reverse complement strand
GTTTCTGGATTTTTTGCTTCTTTGCAATCATACAAATTGGCATGTAAGCATACATTATTCCAACCCCCTCTTCTAACTAACTCTAAATCGGGTATGTTATGCTCTTTAATTTTTTCCATTTTGTTTTTATTTCTAAATTTTTTTGAGGGAAAGTTAGCAATGAAAACCGTAGGTTCTGCATTAGCCTTAAGCCAATCTCAAGGGAGATGGCTTCAAGAACCTTGAAGTATTGGTTCTTGATAGTGCTCAAGAATCTGAATCTATGAAGATTCTTGACATCTAAGGAAGAACCGTAGGTTCTGCATTAGCCTTAAGCCAATCTCAAGGGAGATGGTCTAAGGAAGAACCGTAGGTTCTGCTTACTATTCATATTTATTTTTTAAATTGAAAGTTGTATGTATATGCAACCCTTGAAGCTCCTCCATCAAAAGTTTGAATGCATATGAAACTTCTACTGGCTCAATAGTCTCGCTGTTGCATAAAGGGCATACAATTCTATTCCTTACACTATCATTAATTCCAATTGAACCGCATTTGGTGCATATTGGAAGTATTACTTTATCAGAATCATATCTTTCTTTTAATAGCAAAGAAGCACCATGTGCAACCAATGCCTGTTGCTCCATCTCCCCGAGTCTTAATGCTCCGCCTCTTGACCTTCCTTCTACTGGCTGCCTTGTTAATAATGCCACTTTTCCCGAAGCCCTTCCATGAACCCTGTTTCCAACCATATATTTTAATTTTAGGTAATAAATATTTCCAATAAATATTTTAGCAGCGAGCATTTTGCCGGTTATTCCACTATACATTACTTCTTTGCCATCATATCTAAAACCCAAGTTCTTCAATTGTTCTTCAAGTTCTTTTTTTCCAACACCAGAAAAAGGGGTTCCATCCATTATCTCTCCCTTTAGGCTTCCAACTTTTCCAGCTAATAATTCTAGCAAATATCCTACTGTCATTCTGCTTGGCAGACCATGAGGATTAAATATTACATCTGGCCTTATTCCTCTTGAAGTGAATGGAATGTCCTCTTCTGGGACTATGCATCCAATAACTCCTTTTTGACCATGCGCTGTTGAGAATTTATCACCCAGTTCGGGGATTCGATGGTCCCTTGTCCTTACTTGAACAATCTGATTCCCTTCATCATCCTCAGTTATAAACACAGTATCTACTGTGCCTTTTTCCTCTTGTCTCATTACAACACTTGCTTCTTTTTTTGTTTTAATGTTAATCTCTCTTGCCTCAGATAAAAATCTTGGAGGGGACATCTTTCCTATAATCACTTCCCCTTCATCTATCTCTGCTTCAGGATAAGCAATGCCGTCATTTTCCAAAAATCTATAACTTGATTCTAATTTATATCCTGAAGTATCTTTTTCTGGAATTGCAATCTCATCGCTTAAACCACCTGCATAATTCATCTCAGTAGTTGTGTATGGTCTAAAATAAAAACTTCTTCCAACCCCTCTATCCAAACTTCCTTTATTCATAACTAGAGCATCTTCAATATTATACCCTTCATGAGTCATAATTGCAACAACTAAATTTTGTCCTGCAGGATAAGTATTCAAAGTATCGTACACAAAACTTCTAACAATTGGTTTTTGAGGATATTGCAATATAGAAACATCTGTATCCAATCTGCAGAGGTAATTTGCACTATAAAGCCCCAAGGCTTGTTTCTGTGTTTTACTTCCCCTGTTCAATCTTGAGCTCTGGTCATGATTTCCATAAGGTACTAAGCTGGTTACAACTCCCAGCAAATCCATCGGGTCAATCTCTAGATGTGTATGTTCTGGAGTTACTTCTCCGGGATATAATGCAACAAGAGCATTTTCTTCTTCTGCTGCATCTAAATATTCAATTATTCCTTGTTTTATCAAATCATCCCATTTTAAAGTTCCTTGTTCTAACCCAAGAAGATGCTCATTTTTAAGTTTGGGAGTCCCACTTTCTACAGTTAATAAAGGTCTTAAAACTCTTCCAGGTTCTGTAAGTATAGAAACTGTCTGAAGAACAGGATCATTTCTTATGTTTAATTGTATAGGAAGCTCATTGTTTCTCCTTTTCTCCTTTATCTCTTTAACAAAACTTTCAGGATTATTTGCAAAGCCGATAAAAATTCCATTAAAGAAAACTTCTCTCCCGCTAAAACCATCTTTTTTTAACCCTACATTCTCCAATTCTTTTATAAATTTTCCATAATCCAGTTCAACTCTTGTTGAAACTCTTGCCATAATTGCAAGATATTTTCTCAATCCTATCTCTGTTCCCTCAGGGGTTTCAATAGGGCAGAATCTTCCATAATGAGTTGGGTGTAATGTTCTTGCCATAAAATTTTCCTGATCTCCTGGAAGCATGCTTGAAACTCTCTGAAGCTGGGAAATTATAGCCATATAATTAGTCTTGTCCATATTTTGGGTTACTCCTTTTCTTTCCCCTGTCCAGCTCCCTGTTGCAATTGCCGATTCAACTCTATGGCTGAACAAAGTGGATTTTGCTATTGTCTTAATTGAGAAGAATTTTTTTCTTTTTGATGATTTTTGAAGAGAGTATTGCACATCTCGGATTAAAATGCTTAGATTAACTCTGAACAAACTGGCTAGCAAATCCCCGCTCAATCTAACTCTTTTGTTTGCATAATGATCCCTGTCAGTTCTTAACTCGGGATTTTCTTTAGCAATTAAAAATTGTTTTATCAGTTTGCATAGGGTTACTGCCTTTTTCATTCTGTCTTCTTTTTCAGGGCCAATGTGCGGCAGAAAATAAGAATCGATTCTTTGCTTCACTCTGTCAACCATTTCTTTTTTTGTTCCCTGGAGAGAAGTCTGTTCCGCAATATACATCATCGCATCTTCGGCTTTGCCTATATTAACAAATTCATAAAGATTTACTACCACATCATCTGTTTCCCTGCCTATCAACTGGGAGATGTCTGTTTCTTTTGTCAAGCCAAGTGCCTTCAGCATTACAATCGCTGGAATGCCCCTGAACCTGCTGAAAGAAATATTCAAAATTCCTTTTTTATCCTGGGATATTGAAATAGGTATTCTATAAGTCCCCCTTAATGAGAATAATCTTAAAATTAAATTCCCAGAAGAATCATTTTGTATAAATGACTGGTTTTCTGCGAGGTCTTCTGCCATTATCATTACCCTCTCATTTCCATTAATTATAAAATATCCTCCTGTGTCTAAAGGGTCATTATAATTTTCGATAAGCGTTTCTCTTGACATCCCGTAAGTATTGCACACTTTACTCTTAACCATCACCGGAATTTTCCCAATTTCAACAATTTGTGAATCAGTTTGATCATCTTTTTTAACGCTTATCTCCAGAGTTATTGGCGCAGCATAAGTTAAGTTTCTCAGCCTTGCTTCAGCGGGATTTATAAAAGAAGTAGAACCATCTGCTTCTATAACCACCGGTTTTCCCACGTTTATTTTTCCAAGATTAATCTCAAATTCATCATTGTTTATAGTTTTGCCAAGTTCATCTACAATTTCCTGCATTCTATGTTCTATAAACTCATTGAAAGAAGTTATGTTTGATTCTAACAATGAGTGGTCTTCTAGATATTTTTTTATTATTAAGTGTTTATCTTGTGCCATATTTAAAATTATTTCCCCCGCTACCCTCGATTAAAAAAGTTAGACTACAACTCTAAAATAAAAAGTTGTCCTGTCATTTTCTTTTCGTTCTATCTTGATTATATCCCCCGCAACAGCTCCTTCAGGCAAAGCAGCGTCGGAAGATAATATTTTTGGAATTTGTGATTTAGAAATATTCAGCTTAGAAAGTAATTCTTGTGCTTCTTTTTCACTGATTTTTGTCTGTTTGGGTTGAAGAATATGCATTTTAATAGTTTTTTTGGTTTCGGGGCGTTTAATAGGATTATGCGGTGTTTTTAAATTTTTCGGATAGTTTTTTCTAAGTCCTTATTTTTATAAAAAGACTTTAGCAACTTTGCAATACTAAAAAATACCAGATTTTAGTTTAAAAATGTTTCTATTTTTATGGCTTTGCACAATAAGTAACTCTTGCACAAAAAGTCTATAAGGTAATACTTCTACATTAATCTATGAGTGAACCAAGAACCAAAGAAAGAGAAAAGGAATTGAAGAAATTTATTGACTCGGCAAAAAATAAGGGGCAGGGATTTTTAAAAAATGCTCTTGAATGGTTCAAACTAAATGTTGGAACAAAAGTAATTTCAGAAGAATTGGCACAAATTCCTGGGAAGAAAGGAAAATCAATAAGCCACAATATAAGACGAATCTTTGAGCTAAGAGATGAACAAGGCTATGAATTAATAAATCATAACGATAATGTATCAAGTGGAAAAAAGTTAAAAGTTGATGAATGGATTTTAGTTAAAAAAGAACCAAATCCAAAAAATATAAGGTCCAGGGGAGTTAACAAAAGAATAATGTATGAGGTCTTCACAAGAGATGATAATATGTGCCAATTTTGTGGAAGAAAACCTGGAGATGATGACCCATTTAAACCAGGACATAAAATAAAACTTCACGTGGGTCATATTATTGCTCATAAAAGAACATATGATAAAGAAGTTGTCAGAGTAGAAAGAATAGATGATATGAACTCCAAAGCCATTCTAACAAAAGAAGATTTTATTACTATGTGTAATGTTTGTAATGAAGGAGCAAAAAATAAAGATTTAGAGATTATGACTCCAGTTGCTAAAGTAATGAAATTGCGAGAAACCGACCAGAAAGAAATTTATTCAATCCTAAAGAAAAAATTCTCTTAATCTTCTGGCAACATTTTAGCTATATAGAATGCTAATAACCAAGGAACAGCATTTCCAATTTGTCTATATTGTGAAGTTACAGAACCTTCAAAAATAAAATCATCTGGAAAACTTTGTAATCTTGCTGTCTCTCTAACAGTCATCCTTCTTTTTCCATTGGGATGGGGAATTATTACTGGTCCGCCTGTTCCTCCACCCCTTCCAACAATTGTTGGAGAGGGTTTATTCAAATTAGTTGGTCTATTTCCCATATAATTATTTATTTTAACTCTATGTCCTGTTCCAATATGATTATTGAATTCTTTTTGTTCCTTATCTCCTTTCTTGTCTGGTTGTTCTGGGAGTCCGCCTAAAGCTTCTCCAACAGTTTTCCATTCTTCTTTAGAGAGAATTGGATTCGGATGTTTTAATTTAGTGGAAATATCTTTTCTAGTTCCCAAAATTATAGCTCTCCTTCTTATTTGAGGAACACCAAAATCTGCTGAATTTAGAATCTTAAATTCAATATGATAACCCATTTCATTTGCTTTTTCTAATTCTTTCAATATCTTTTTTAGAACTATTCCTTTATGTTCTTTCTTATCTTTCTTATCTTTATATCCCCCAAGAGAACACAATCCTGTTACATTTTCAGCAATAAAATATTTTGGTTTTTTATCTCTAATTATCCTTTTCAATTCAAGGTATAATTTATTTCTACTATCTTTAGTATTTCTATATGGATTTGCTATTGAAAATCCTTGACAAGGGAATCCACCTATAACAACATCTGCTTCTGGAATTTCAGACGAAAGAATGTCTCCTATTGGTTTACATACTGGCTTATGTTTAAAATATCCTTCATAAGTATTGCAACTATCTTGGTCATTATCATTAGCCCAAACTATTTTATGCCCTGCTTTTATAAAACCATAGTCCATTCCTCCTGCTCCACAGAATAAAGATATTATTTTCATTTTAATTTAAATTATGAATGATTCTTTTACCTGTCCTTGAAAGATTATTAAATATAAACCTCTTATTTTCAACATCAAATAAATTTATATCTTCTTTTCTGAAGTATAAAACTAAAGTCATTAAATCTTGTAATAGAATTTTTATTGCACTTGAGAATCTTTCAAGTTCATTCTCTTTAATCTTCACATCTTGAAGTGTTTTTCTTGAACTTGAAAAAGAAGTGTTTGTAGCATGTATAAATCTTGAAAGGTCAGAATAAGTTCCCTTTATCTTTGAAGCAAGGTCCTCTATTCTTTTATTGTTATATGATAAGGGGTGTTTTTTAACATAATCAAAAAGTTCATCTATATCATACTTTGATTTTACGTTTATGTCAAGGAGTTTATATTCAATAGGGTGTTCTTCATAGAAAATGAATTTCAATACACCTTCAACCATGCTTCTTCTTAATAAGAATATTGGTTTTCTAAATCCAAGAAGTAATAAGGGAATTAATTTAATAGAATCTGAACGAGCCTCACTAAGAAAAAAAGTTTTAACATTGGTTTTACGTTTTAATTCAAAATCTATTAAACAGAAAGAATAGACTTTTTCATGTAATTCTTTTATTATTTTCTTACTTTTATTATTTAATTTAATGTTATATTTCTTACTAAGAAATTCTATTAATTCTTCAAGGTCCTTAGTAAAAGATTCCATTTTATGATTCGCCTATTGCTTTGTTCCATTCTAAAAAGAAATTGGTGATTCCCTCTTTTTCTTCTTTACCTATCAATTTATCAAATGCCTGAGATAAAAGTAAAATTCTTTCATTAGGTTGTCTGTTTATATCTTCAATTATTCTCCCCATAAGTTCTGCTCTCTTTTTCTTATGTGGACTTGGAATACTTATCTTTAACTTTTTCTCTGCAAAATCTGCAATCATTTCGTTTCTGGGAAAATATTTTTTATCCATCAACAAAGAGGGAAGTATCCCTATCAATCTTCTTTTATCTTTGTTAATATTTTGGTTTGTTCTAATTATATTATTATGAACTATTTCATTTCTGTTAACTTTTATTTCTTGTAGTAACTTTGTTATCTTTTTTATAGTCTCTTCATCAAATTTATTTTTCCTTTTGTAAGCCATTTATTCCTCCTCTTCTAATGTATCTAAAAATTCTTTAGTAATATTTTTCATTTCGGTTGAATATCTGCCACCCCCTATGTCAAAAATTGTTTTATTCTCTCCAACAGTTTTAGCAATTTTTGTAGTATGAGACATACAATTATCAAAAATTTTCATTTTTGGGGAATAAGCCTTCCTTATTTGACCCATAACTTGTTTTGCTAAAGTAGTATTGCCCATAACCATCGTAAAAACTATCCCAATGGGTTTTCTTGAGATACCATAAGATTCCTCATAATTTTTCATAGCTCTTAATAAAAGGGAGATTCCTACACTGGACAAGTAATCTGGTTTTATAGTAATAAGATATGCATCTGAAGCTATGTAAGCACTTGCAGTAAAAACGGACATTGTTGGGGGACAGTCTATTATTATGTAATCATAATTATCTCTTACCTTATCCAAGAATATCTTAAGGCGATTTTCTATTCCTCTCCTCATGTTGTCTGCTTCCATTAATTCAAGAGTGGAAGGTATAAGGTCCAAAAACCCAGAATCATTTTTATAGACTCTTATCGCACAATTTGCTATGCTTAGAATCACGGCATCAGCCTTCTTTTTTTCATCTGTGACGGTTCCCATTATTTCTGTAGGTCTATCTATGAAAATATCTTTAATCGTGCAACTTCCCTTTTTTTTCATAAATTCCAAATATTTAGAAATAGGATACAAATATTGTGTGGCATTGAATTGGGGGTCAACATCAACCAATAAAACTCTTTTGTGATGATATTTAGACAATCCATATGCAAGATTAACTGATAAGGTAGTCTTTCCAACACCCCCCTTCATGTTTATAATAGAAATTATTTTAGCCATAACTAAATAACTAAAACTCAGTTTATAAAATTTTCCATGGTAAATTACCATTTTTCCATGGTAAAAAATTAGGAATCATCTAGAGGTTTCAAAGGGAAACTTTTGTGTATAAAGTCTAAATAAGAGATTACTTTTTTAAATACCTCAAACTATTTAATATTGTTCTGAGTATAAATTTAATGGGAGATATAAAATTATTATATAAAATGGTTAAGAATTTTCAAAATGAATTGAATATAACTGATAAGGAACGTTGGGTAAGGTCTGGACCATTTCTCATTAAATTCAATGAACTAAGAGGATTAGTTATTAAGGAACTCCCAGATGCAGAAAAGTATACAACTGAACAAAAAGTACATGATGGTATGGAGGTTGTAACTTCCTCAATTGAGAGATTTAGTGCGGTTAAGTTAGAAACAAACTCCTTAGTAGATTTCATGGAATCTAATCTTGATAAATCTGAGGAACTCATTAGCGATATTCTTGGGGTTATAACAACAAAATTACGTGCTTCAATTAGGAAAGAACCGCAAAGTGAAAAGGAAGTTCAGGAAAAAGTAGATACGATTCTTAATGTATCTAATTTTAAATATTCAAGGGAGCAAGTTTCAATCTCATTTTCATCTAAGCACTATATTCCTGATTTTACTTTTGAACCAGAGAATACAGCTTTAGAGATAAAAATTTGTAATCGTGAGGGCAAGGAAAAAACACTTATTGATGAAATCAACTCAGATATTGTAGCATATAAAACAAAGTACCAAAAATTAGTATTTGTAGTGTATGATAATGGGTTGATTAGAGATGTCCCAAAATTTAAGCAAGATATTCAAAATCAAGAGGATGTTTACATAGAGGTTATTAAACATTAATTTTAGTTACACAGAATTCTAATAATTAAGTGTTGGAAGCTTATCCCCTAAATTATGTTTATGCGCCTGTGTATGATGAACTACTTTCTCCATTTCACTTTCTAAATCATCAATTCTTCCTTCAAGTTCTTCTATTTTTTTCTTTGTCTCTTCATCCATTTTATAGTTAAAGTTATTAGGTTTTTAACTTTTTAATGCTTTTTACTAAATCATGTCCTGCACTATTTAAAGAAACATAAATTGTTTGTTTATCTCTTTCTCTTTCAATAATATTCTTCAACCTTTTCATATGGGTAGTAAGATTAGAATGAGTTAAGCCTATTTTATTTCTTAATTCTGTCATTGTTAATCTTTTATTATTAGATAAAACTTTCATAATATTATGGTCTATACTATCGATAAGTGTTTCAGATTTTCCTTTTCTTTTTTGTTTTTGTTCCATATCTATTACAATAATTATTAGTATATAAATATTACTTTATATCAGTAGTTATTGGTAACCGATATGTTTATATACCCTTTATCCCTTACTTATCTATAACCAATAAGTATTGGTTACTAATACTATGTTAGGTTATGGGACTAACACTCAAGACAAATTATGGGATTGTCTTAGGGGGTGTTTATGGGACACTCTCAGCGAAGAGGTTATGGGACTCTTCGCAAACTATAAATCAAGGAGAAAAATAAAATGGAAACACAAACAGAATCTATAAAAAGGAAGCAATGGTTGTACACTAAATTAACTGAAAATGCAAAACACACCCAAGCTTGGAAAGAATACAATGAAGCTCAAACAAAAGAGAAACTTATGTTCTATAAGTTGCTTGATGAACTTCTAAATATAGTGCCAACCCGAGTTTATACTTTTGGTCGCCCCCGTAAATCCTTACGAGATATGGTTTTTTGTTGTATGCTTAAAATCTATTCAAATACTTCTTCTCGTAGAACAATTTCAGATTTAGAACTTGCAAAAAGAGCTGGTTACATAAAAGAGGTTCCACACTTCAATACGCTCTTGAATTATTTTGATGATACTGGAATGAGTATTGTAATTCCCTATTTAATTTCAATCTCCGCTCTTCCTTTGAAAAATGTTGAAGAAAGATTCGCAATAGATTCAACTGGATTTGGAACTGGAAGGTTTGATAGATGGTTAAATGTAAGAACAGGAACAGACTCTAAGAAAAAAGGTTTTAAGAAATGTCATGCTATTTGCGGAGTTAAAACAAACATAATAACCTCTGTAGAAATTACAGAAGGAAAAGCGAATGATTCTCCTATGTTTAATCCTCTCCTGAAAGATACGGCTCAAAATTTTAATGTTAAAGAGATTTCAGCCGACAAGGCATATTCTTCAAGAGATAACTTAGAACTATCTAAGCAACTCGGAGCAATGCCTTATATTCCATTCAAGAAGAATGCTAAGCGAAATTCGAAGGGTTCTCCTACTTGGGCTCAGATGTTTGATATTTTTACTAAGAATTACATGGAATTTGCTAAACATTATCATAAGCGTTCTAATATTGAAACTTGTTTTGCGATGATTAAGAGGAAATTTGGAGATTTTTTAAGATGTAAATCCGACAAAAGCCAAGCAAATGAAATTTTATGCAAGGTCTTAACTCATAATCTAGTGGTGTTAATCCACGAAATTTTTGAACTAAAACTGGAGGTGAATTTCAATGATGTAGCAAAAACCATTCCTGCACAAAAAGTCATCTAGTATTTGTGCAAAGCTTATTTTTATGTGTAAACCCTATTTAATGGTTTAAAAGGGTGTTAAAATGGCCCCGAGGGGATTTGAACCCCCGACACCTAGCTTAAAAGGCTAGTGCTCTAACCAGGTTGAGCTACGGAGCCGAACGATGTTCACGAGATAGCCTCACAAAATAAAACGAGTGAGCTCGTGAGCCGTAGTTCAATTAGTAAATGGGAGTTTAAAAATATTCTTAGTCAGATAAATTTCTTCAGCTTTTTCTCAAAATCCTCTGAAGATTGGTTTCCTACAAATCTTTCAACCATCTCCCCATTTTTGAAAAGAATTAGATTAGGAATGCTTGAGACTTTATATTTGTGGGATAAAACTGAATTATCTTCTACATTTAACTTTCCAAACTTTATTTTTCCTTCAAACCTTTCAGCAAGCTCTTCAATAACTGGAGCAATCATCAAACAAGGCATACACCAGTCAGCATAAAAATCCACAAGAACAAGCCCTTTAGTTATAAAATTGTTAAATTCTCCATTCGTAAGCTCAGGAACTTTATCATTGTTTACCATTTTATTTTTATCTCAAAAATGGGAAATTAGAAAATTTTCTATTTTCTTTATTAATCATTTTTTGTTTCTCCTTAAAATCCCCCAGAAAAAGTCTCTTTGTCATTTTTTACCGCCTTTAATTTAATCCCACATAATTTTTCTAATTTTGATTTAGCACTTTTTATTTCTCTTTCTGTTCCAATAATACTGCATGCAGTATAGTTCTTAAAATACCCTTCTGCTATTACCACCGCCCCCCCTAAATCGTATATACCGCCTTCTCTTTGTAATAATTCATCTTTTTTTATATAAGAACCAATTATCCCGCCTGTTTCATTAAGAGCATCTCCAAGTTTGTATGCTTTTTCTTCTGGGCTAACACAATATTTTTTAACTGCCATTTTGACTTTTTCCCCTCTAAATTCATCATATCTTAGAAAAAGCCAGATTTATAAAAGTTTGGTTTTTGTCCTAGTTTTAAGAGCCTTACCTAATATCACAATTGGGAAGGTATTTTTTAACCGCTTTTTTCATCTCTAAAATTAAAGATTCAGGAGTCTGCTGCATTTCCTTGCTTAAATTTTCTTTTGAAAGGTGTTCATCAATCATTTCTTTTCCTCTTGCAACAAATTTCTGCAAAAAATATTTGTGTTTGTTGTTGTTTGTTGTTTGAACAATCCATCTTGCAATTCCTTCTGCTTCCTGAACACTCATGAAACTAATTTCGGTTTTTTTATCATCCCTTATTATAGGCACTATCGTAGTTCTGAATTCATAATCTGGAAACTGCTGAATAAGAGCCATGCTTTTTTCTAAACTGATAGTATTCACTTCAACTCCTGCTAATTGATTATACATATCTTTAGGCCCCTTAACATCCATTGCAGCATAATCCAATAAATTTTCCTTTAATAGCTTCTCCAGCACTTTGGGATTAGAGCCATTTGTATCTAATTTAACTTTAAATCCTAAATCCTTAATCTTTCTTGCAAAATCTCTTAACCCTTCTTGGATTGTCGGTTCTCCCCCGCATAAAACTACCGCCTCTATCCATCCCTTCCTCGGATTAATATAACTAAAAAATTCTTTTTCATCAATTCTTTCATTTCTATAAATTATATGTTTCGCATGGCATGAAGGGCATTTGTAATTGCACCCAGAAGTAAAAATAACACTTGAAATATTTCCAGGATAATCAATAAAACTCTGCTTAAGAAATTGTGATATTCTCATATTTCAAAACCCTTTCTAATCCTTCCTTGCCTTGATAAGTTTTAATCTCACTTCCTTTATCTATAATAAGTGGCATCTTAATAAAATTAACGCCACCTACTTTTTCTTTTTCAAATTTACCACCATACTCTTTATTCAAATCCCTAAATATTATTCTTCCACTACTGCTTGCTAAACTTACTTCTTCAAATGGAATATTATTTTTTTTAAGAGTGTCCATTGCATTATGGCATTTTTCACAATTTGGGAATGTATAGATGTAATAAATTTTAAACTCCTGAAGGAACTTCAAATCTCTTCCGGTATTTAAATTCCTCTTGTTTCCCCTTATTCCAATTATTAACCGGCCTTATGTACCCTACAATTCTATCATACACCTCTGGCTCTTTTCCACAACTTGGGCAGGATTTAACAATACCATTTAAATATCCATGGTCTTCACAAACACTGAAAACTGGTGTTAAACTAAAATAGGGAAGTTGTGTATTATACGCTATTTTCTTTACCAAATTTTTAGCAGAATTTCCAGAGATTCTCTCTCCTAAAAAAGTGTGGAAAATTGTTCCACCGGTATATAATGTTTGCAAACTTTCCTGGTGTTTTAATGCAGAAAATAAATCAATATCTAAACTTACTGGAAGTTGGGTAGAGTTTGTCAAAAAAGGTTCATCCTTTCCTGATGTATAAATCTGTGAATAATTCTCTTTATCCAGTTTCGCGAGTCTGTAACTAGCCCCTTCTCCTGGCGTTGCTTCTAGATTGTATAAATTTCCTGTTTCCTCCTGATATTCCACTAACTTCCCCCTCATAAAATTCAAAGTTTTTATAGCAAATTCTTTTCCCTTTTCTGTTTCAATACCTTTGCCAGTAAAATTCATCAACGATTCATGCATCCCAATAAGGCCGATAGTAGAAAAATGATTAGTAAAATGTCCAAGATAAGATTTTGTAAAAGGAACAAAATCCTGCTTGAGAAGTGTTTCTATTGTTTTTCTTTTTATTTCTAGTGATTGTTTTGCTAAATCCATCCTGTGTCCAAGAAACCTAAAAAATTCATCATCATTTTTTGCTTCATAGCCGATTCTATTCATATTGATTGTAACTACCCCAATACTCCCAGTAGAATCACCAGGCCCCCATAAACTTCCAGGCCTTTTCATTAGTTCTCTTTGGTCTAAATTAAGTCTACAGCACATAGCTCTTATTGCACCGGGGTCTAACCCGCTACCAACATAATTCTGAAAATAAGGGATGCCGTATTTCCCAGTTACTTCAAAGAGAAGTTCAGAAATTTCACTATCCCACTTAAAATCTTTTGATATATTATAAGTGTCAAGAGGAAAAGTGAATATCCTCCCTGATTTATCTCCATCTCTTTTCACTTCAAGGTATGCCATATTAATTATATCTACTTCTTTCTGGCAATCTCCCAATGTAAAATCCTGTTTTTTTCCTCCTACTGTTGCCTTCTCATTGTTTAAATCATCAGGAACTGTTAAATCAAAAGTTAAATTAGAAAAAGGAGCCTGCCAACCCCATCTTGAAGGAACATTCAAACCATAAATTAATTCCTGCATCGACTGTTTAACTTCCTTATAGTCTAAGTTGTCTGCCTTAACAAAAGGGGCTAAATAACTATCCACAGAAGAAAATGCTTGAGCACCTGCAAATTCTCCTTGCATTGTTCCAATATAATTGACCATTTGGCTTATAGCAGAACGTAAATGTTTTGGGGGAGAACTTTGAACTCTTTCTTTAACCTCTCCAAAACCTCTTTCAAGTAATTGTTTTAAGGAATGACCGCAGCAATAAGCAACAATTGGAAAATCTAAATCATGGATATGCATCTGCCCAGATAAGTGAGCATCTGCGATTTCAGGATTCTCTTTTCCATACATTTCATTAAGGGCAAAAGTGTTCCACAAATCACCTGCAAGTCTTGCATTCCCCCCCTGAAAAGTTATATGCCCTGAACTTGAATTCTCTTTAATTCTCCAATCGTCGCCTCCGATATAACCATTAATAATTCTTCTTGCAAAATCAAACACTTCTCTGCTTGCAGCATTTAGTTGCCTTTGTTCTTTATGGCTTTGTCTATAAAGTATATATGTTTTAGCAGTGTCTGTGAAACCCAGATCCATAAGTGTCCTCTCTACTATATCTTGAACTTGTTCAACAGTAGGGGTAGTGATATCTCCAAACATTTGCTCTAAATTCCCAACAACTCTTGCAGAAACATTTTCTGCTTTTCCTCTATCTGGCTCTTTTCCTTCTCTCTCCGCAACAGCCTTTGCAGCTTTGTATATTGCTTCAGTTATTTTTTCACCATTAAACGGAACAATCTTTCCATCTCTCTTTTTAATCTTATTCATTTCCATCTTATTTTCCCACCTCTTTTATTTCCTTTCTGAAGTCATTAACATCATCAAATTTTCTATAGACAGACGCAAACCTTATGTATGCAACCTTATCCAGTTTTTTCAGAGCGTTCATAACAAGCTCTCCTACTGCTTTTGTTGTAACTTCTTTGCCTTTCTTTCTTAGCTTTTCTTCAATTTGATTAACAATTTCATCAATTTTTTCTGGAGAGATTTCTCTTTTTTCACAAGCCTTGACAATTCCTAATAACAATTTATCTCGGTTATATCTCTCCCTTCTCCCATCTTTTTTTATCACATACAAATCAAAAGGTTCAATTCTTTCATAAGTTGTGAATCTTTTTCCGCATTTCAGGCATTCTCTTCTCCTTCTTATACCATTAGGAGAACCTCTTTTATCAGTAACCTTCAAATCGTCATGCGAGCAATAGGGGCAGTCCATCTTTTTAATATTAATAAGCATACAACCTGTTGTATACCCTCTTTTTTTATTTACAATTGATTGTATAAAGCAGGGATTTAAACAGCTTAGGGTATTTAAACATTATTATCTTAAAAGATATAATTAGCACAAGTTTTAAAAATTAGATTTGGTATATCCCATTATAAGGAGGTGATTTACATGACAGAATATTTAGCATTAATTGCAAGCCAGTTTGGAATAAGCATTATGCTTTTAGTTATGCTTTTAGTTTTGGTAATAACATGGTCGGCAGTATGGAAACTTATAGCTTTGTGGACAGCAGCAAGAAACAATTCCAAGATATGGTTTATAGTTTTAGCAATTGTGAATACACTCGGCATACTTGAAATACTATACATATTTGTATTCTCAAAATGCTGCAAGCCAAGGGCAGTTCAAAAGCCAGCTTCAAGAAAGAGAAGAAGATAATTTTTTATTTCTTGTTTTTTTGATTTATCTTCCTGTCTATTAATTGAATAACTCCTCTATTAAATGTTAAATTAACCGCTTAGATCATCAAAAAATCACTCATTAAATTATTGATTAGGATTAATAACTTCCGTCATTCTCCTGCCCATCTTTCACTAAATTCATCATCTCGCATCTTTTGCAAAGCTTTCCACGAGATGGCTCCCCGCATTTTTCACAATATATAACTTTCCCCTGTTCTTTTTTAATTTTCTTGCTTATCTCAATTAAGTTATCCATCATCTTTTCTTTTTCTCTGTCTGAAAACTCTTTTAAAAATTCTTTTACTTCAACCCTATAACTCTCCCCCCTGCACGGGCATACAGAATAAACAACCGGAAGCTTGAGTTTTTTTGACATTTCCCTTATGTCGTCTTCAGAAATAAAAAACAGGGGTTTTATTCTTGGCACAAATTTCTTGTCCTTAACCTTTAGAATAAGCCCGAAATTCTGGTTTAATTTCGGTGAGCCTTTGAGTATATTCAGCATAAAAGTTTCAATCTCATCATTTCTATGGTGCCCAGTGGCTATTTTACCTGCCCCTAACTCTCTAGCTTTTTTATTTAAAATCCATTTTTTAAAAACCCCGCAAATAGCACAGTTGCTCAATTTCTGTTTGCTTTGAACAGATTGTCTTATGTAACACATAGAAGTTCCAACCTCTTTTTTTAAGTCATACACATGCAACTTTATCTTTAACATAGAACACAAATCTTCTACTGCTTTCAGGCAATCCTCACTATACTTGCCAATATAAAGATTGATGTAAATTCCTTCAATATTATATCCTAGTTTCTTCAAAACATAAGCCATTACAGAAGAATCTTTTCCTCCTGAAAGTGCAAGAAGAACTTTCTCATTCTTGTTGCATAACTTGTATTCGTGGATAGTTTGCGAGACTTTTTTCATAACTTTTTTTGTAGGATTCATAAATTTAGAAGCAAATAATTTCTTTTATACTTTACTCTTGATACTCATTATACTCATTATCCGGGCAAGTTCTCATT
>JAHIEH010000084.1 GCA_018901675.1 Nanobdellota archaeon | reverse complement strand
CATAATCTTCATCGCGCATCCTGGATTTTCATTTCCAAAAACATCTTCGCATTTTATATAATATGTCTGTCCTGTAGTCCAGTCAATATAATGCTCTTTTGACAATCCAATTGTCATGCTCGTCGCGTTTTCCATGTTAAAGTTGCATTTTTTTAAGCTGTAAGCGCATTCTGCTTCTTCATCTGTTATAACTTTTAACTGGCTGCCTGAACTATACACTCTTACGATTTTTGGAGGAGATGTGTCTATACTCAAACTAAACACTAAATCTTCATTTGCAGTATTTCCTGCCTCATCTTCGCATTTAATTGGGATTGTATAGCTTCCGCTTAACATATTGTCAAAAATCTGCTCATGGTGGTTGGAATTTGTTTCATAAAACAAATTTTTTCCTTCTCCAAAACTATAATAGCACACTGCATCGCCATTGTCAATTCCATCTGCAGTATCAACTTCTACACTTATTGAAATCGGCTCAAACCCGAAAGAAAGCTCCCCTTTTGGAGAGACAGAATTTATTTTCAATATTTTTTCAGAGCCGTAAAGGGAATATTCTAAACTTTCAGAATTGATATTCCTCTGAGAATTATTTTGGATAGGAAGCCATGGCTGGTCTTTGCACCGGATATAATATTTATTTTCACCAGGATTAATTCCAGTGAAATTTGCAGAACAATCCCATATTAAATATTCATAATCAAATATATCAGTTTCACAAGCCATTTCATTTATCATATTTGAATAGTTTTTGTCTTCAAAATCCCACCTGCATTCTGCAGGCTCATTCAAATGAAAAATAACTTGTTTTTCTGTTGCGCCAAATTTAACCCCTGCCCCATTAATTGGGTTGGTGTCTATAATCTCCGGTTCATTAGTATCCGGCCCAGATTGTATGCAGATGTGGATTTTAAAATCTTTTTCCCCGCCATTCCCGTAATCATCTATGCATTTTGCATACATATCCAAATTTCCAAATCTTTGCTTTACATCTCCGGTGATGTTTATCCCGTATAATAATTTTAAACTCTCCAAACTCGGCGTTTTAAATTCATAATCATGCTCTTTTGCAAACAGTGTTCCTTCTTTAAACATACTTACCATATCCTCATACTTTTGCATTTGCTCAAAACTTAATTTGCATTGTGCATATTCATCTGTATTCAAAGAAAAACTAACCGGCATGAAAACATCAATACAATCACCCTCTTTTGTTCTTATATCAACGCTGTTTTGTTTTTCATTTTCAAATTTATAATCTGCATCTATATCCCCTGGAGAGATTATCGGGCCTATTTTGTCATTTTCTTCTGCAGCACAAATAGGATATTCCTCGTTTTCATTCAGCAATTTGCAGGCAGTTCCTAAACTATTGCACCGGTATTCACTGCACGGCTTTAATTTGTCATCATTGCATTTCTCGCAGTCATCCCCGCCAATCGGCGGCTGCCAAGGAAGGCATCTAAAATCAAATTTAAACTTGCTATGAAGTAATATTTGCACTTGAGCATATTTTCCCAATCCTCCTGGGATTTTAAGATGATAAATCGTCTCTTTAATGCTTTTTTTAACAATATCTCCTGGAAGCAAAGGGTTTTGAATTGTTAAATAGCTTAAATATTCCTGTATCTTGCTGTCACTTATTGGATTATTAAATAATGACTCTCCTGCCCTGATTTGCCTGTTATCTTTCATCCAGACATTTATATTCTCGGTGTATTTCCCATTTATGTTGATATATGCCCCGCAATCTCCCAGAGAAATGCAAAACTCATTTATTTTTTCTGCCGCTTTTTGAAGATTTTCTTCAATACAGTCTAAATAACAATTATCCAATTCAGTATAGCTGGAATCTTTTACCCTCACTCTTTTATTAAATCTGCTTTTAAAATCAATTTCATTGCTCAATCCTCTGATGTTATCTCCTCTGTCATCAGTTTTCTCCCTGCAATCTTTTAAGCATTCTTTTTCCATCTCACTTTGCATTACCCCTGCTCCAACCCCATATTCCATGCTTCCTAAAGAGCATAATCTCGCATTTTCTGAATATCCCATTTCAATTCCACTTTCAGATAATTCATTAATTATTTGCTCTCCTTTTTCAGAAATAATGCTTTCATATCCTCCCTGTATCAGAAAAATCTGTTCAAAAATCCATTCTATTTCTTTGTCTGAATATTCTTCTTCCATATTCTCTAAGTAACTTCCTTGAAGTTCTTTCCCAACGCACATCTCTAATTTTATTCCTTTCACTTCTAAATTTTTAAACATGCAGTTGGGGGTTCTATTGCATTTCTTTTTTCCATTTTTATCCCCTGCAACTATCCTTAAGCAGTTTTTATCTTCATTTTTAAAAATATTTGCAATTTCTGGTTTTATTGGAACTTCACTTAAAATGAATCCTTGGGGATATTTCCCTACACAAACATCAAAACTAAATTCTTCTCTATCCTTTTTAATTTTTATACCTTCGGTAACATCTATAATTTTCATCATGCAGGAAGGATTTTTTTCGCAGTTTTCTTTCACAGTGTTAATATCTTTATTATACATCACGCAGTTAATTGGGTTATTTGCTTCACAGGAAGAAGTGGTTTTCTTTAATGTTTCATTCTTTTTTTCAATGCAGATTTCCCCGCGATAATCCGCGCATGGCTCTACTTTTATTTCCCCTTCAATGCAATACTGCCTCCAGTGCCTGCTCCCGACAACATCTTTTCCATCACCTACCCATCCATCATAAACACACCAGCTTTCTCCATTCTCCCTCTTATTTCCTTTTTCATCTTCACAGTTCATATCCCCGCAGATAAATTTTCCGTCATTTACACCTCCAACTTTCACAGAAGAACACTTGCTTCCTTTAGTATAGTCGCAATTCCCACATGTTTTAGAATTAATATTCGCATCATCAGAATTGCAGACATCCTGCTTTTTCAAAACTTCCCCGTTGTTCCAGGATTTATCCTTGTCTGAACTATAAATATTCTCCCTGTTTCCGCAGGAGTCAAACCAGTAAATTTCATCTTTCCCCTCAATGCATCCAACACTTTTTTGTTTTTCACAATTAGTATTTAAATTTGGATTAGAGCATAATTTATTTTTGTGAAATTCCATTTGTGTATATTGCCCGATGGAATAACATTCTTCTTCTGTCTGTAGGTAACATTTTCCTTCTATTATGCATGCCCCGACCTCCTGATTTTTTCCAAGTGCTAAACATTCTATCTCTGTCCTGACACCTTGATTAAAATTAGTTTCAATGCCATTCAAAAAAGATAAAAACTCACATCTTTTTTCTGTAGCAAATTCAGTATCGCTTCCAAGAATACAACATCCTTTTTGGCATTCTGCGATAGAACAGGTGTTTTTAGAATCCCATGTCCCCCCATCTTCTAAACATTTTTCTTTTGGTGAATTTGGGGAGCATAACCCCTCTTTATTGTCAAAACAGCAGCCCTTGCAATTTACTACCTTATCGCAATCCATAGGAAGACAAGTCGTGGAACATCTTTCCGAACAATCAAGAATGGATATATCCTGGCAGAATAAATTGTCATTTGTTTTTGGGCAGCAGTTAGTTAATTCTGCATAAATAACATTCAGCGATAAAATAAGAATTACTACTGAAGACATTAAAAAAATTCTTTTCTTAAGATTCTCTTTTTTCCATCTCATTTTTTTAAACCAACGGGCTATACATTATTTTCATCGCGCATCCTGGATTTTCATTTCCAAAAACATCTTCGCATTTTATATAATATGTCTGTCCTGTAGTCCAGTCAATATAATGCTCTTTTGACAATCCAATTGTCATGCTCGTCGCGTTTTCCATGTTAAAATTGCAT
>JAHIEH010000083.1 GCA_018901675.1 Nanobdellota archaeon | reverse complement strand
TTAATCTCAATTGCGCATAATTTGAAAAAGATTTACATGTTAAGGGGAAAAATTAATTCAGAAAATGAAAGGTGCGTAAAAAATATTGGTTTCTGTTTGATTCTCAGTTTTAATTATTTGAATTGCGACCCAGCCTGCTAAAGATAACCTTTTGTAATGAGCTACTTATTTTAAGGAGATATCCGCGATTTTAGGTTTAGGAACACAAAAATTCCAAATAACATGGATTTATAAACAAACTTTAAGGCAAGAATATATGGGAAATTTTAGATCAGATAATAGAAGCAGAGGATTTAGCAGCAATCGTTCTAACGGAGACTCTGGCAGATCCAACAGAGGATTTAGCAGCGGAAGATCTGGAGGAAGAAGTGGATTTAGAAACAGAGATTCTGGAAGTTTCGAAAGTGGAAGATTAGAAATGCATGAAGTTACTTGTGATAAATGCGGAAAACAATGCAAAGTTCCTTTCAAACCAACAGGCGATAAACCGGTTTTCTGTAGTGGCTGTTTCAGAAAAGACGGAGATTCTAGTTTTAGCCATAGTCCAAGAAGTAATTATTCTTCATCAGGAATATCTCAAGAACAATACAAAGAAATTAATATAAAACTCGACAAAATTTTAGGAATTCTAAAAATGATAGACTTTGAAGATGAAGATGAAAGCGAAGATGATTCTGAAGATGAAGAGGCAAAATAGTTAAAAAGGAAGCGAAGAAGCTGAAAATTCTGCAAAACTACCACCATTAAATAATCCTCGCACTCAAACAAATTTTTGAGACGGCATTTGCGAAATCGCTTGGTGTGAACAAATAGACCAAAAAGGTAACCTTTTCTAACGAGCTACTTTTTGAGATGATTTGTTAACAACGAATTGTTTTAGTTTTTTGCTGGTTAACTAAAACTCATCCAGAAAAACCATGCACCTATAAGGAATATTATTGCTCCCCAAAACCATTGCATTTTTTTAAACATCTGAGCTTTTTTATGAACGTGTTCAGGGAATGCTATCTTCATATACCCTTTACATAAAGTAACCCAACCCAATAAGGTTATCGCAACTCTCCAATCCATAACCCAAAAATTATGCAAAACTACAGTAACTAACCCTAATAAAAAAGTAATATATCCTGTAGAAATAGTAATAGTCTTATCTTGAGTATATTTTATTATTCTTCCTAAAAGTCCTGCTAATATAGAAGATAATCCAAGAATCATAAATAAACTGCCCCAGAATCTTGCTAAGTAGATTGTAATTTCAGGTATCATTTTTCACACATCTTTTATTAAATTAGTTTTATGAGCTATAAAAACTTATCTTTAGTGATATAGCCCCCACGAGGATTCGAACCTCAGAATACCCAGTATAACCAAATCATCTCGTTATAATCTCTATTCCATCCCTATTTTTCAAAACATAATCTTTTCCCAAGGCTTTTTTTGTTCTTGCATCTATTGCAGTGATAAAATTTTCCCCTAAATCTGTATGAAGATAAAAAGCAAAATCCAAGGCAGTGCTTCCGGATGGCAAAAGAAAACAATCAGGAAGAATTTTTCCTTTGCTGTCTGCAAGTTTATGCGCGCCTGCGGGAAATATCGCAATGTATTTTAAAAGATTAAAAACAGCAAAATTAAGCACTTGCTGAACTCCTGTGTTTCCATAAACATCCAAAACATTTTTCTTTATACTTGTAAGAGCTTGTTTTTGCCTGTCAGTTAATCCGCTCTTAAGATTAAAATCTTTTTCTCCAGAAATATAATCTATAAGTTCAGCTTTTGATGCTTCTCTCAATGCAAGTTCAGAATCAGCAGAACAGGGAAGTATCATATAATCCGGAAATTTTCTCTGCAGTTTTTTTATGTTTTCTTTTGCATGTTCTAAATCACACTTGTTTGCAGCAATTATCATCGGCTTGCTTATCTTTCTCAATTCTCGGGCAAAATTAAATATCTGCGCGTCATTAAATGAAGCCGGCTTTTCATAATTATAATCCAGTTTTCTAATTACTTCTTTCACTTGCGCTTCATCAACTTTCAGCCCAGAAAATTGTTTAGCAATAGATTCACTAAACTTAGAATGGCTGCTTTCTACTGTTCTTGCAAAAGTTCTCCATACCTTATTTAAAATATTCGCATACCACTTATCTAACTCTTCTTCTAAAAAAAGAATATCATTACAAGGGTCATAACCTTGTGTTTGCTTCCCCCCCTCATCTGTAGTTCCGGACACATCTACAATATGAATAAAAGCATCTGCCTGCCTCAAATCATCTAAAAATTGGTTTCCTAAACCTTTTCCTTCTGATGCTCCTTTTACAAGCCCAGCAACATCCATTAAATCCACCGGGACAAATCTCTGGTGATTTATGCAGAATCCATGGTTAGGCTGGCATTGCGTTTTAAGTTCTTTATCAATGCACTCCACTTTAACATAACCAACACCATGATTCGGTTTTATAGTTGTAAATGGATAAACAGCAATTTCAACATTCGCTAAAGTCGCAGCTTTGAAAAAAGTGCTTTTTCCTGCCGACGGTTTACCAATCATTCCTAAAAGCATTTTCAAACTCCATAAATCCAATTATTTTGAGTGTCATCTTTTAATTTAATCTTTTTATCTTTTATAAGATTATGTATGTGATACCTCACACCTTGGCGAGTCATATTTAATCTACTTGCTAATTGATTTACAGATAATTGTTCTATCTTAAGTATATCAAAAAGGACATCTCTGTTTCCTTCTCTTTTGTAAATTTTTCTGTTATAAATCTTGAGAGAATCTTTAATTTTGTCCCCTTTCCATCCCAAGTCAATAACCGGATATTTTTTATTCAAATAAACATAATCACTATATAATTTTTTCATACCACTTCTCAATATATTTAAGTAACCACAATCTTCATAAGAAACATTATTTCTGTAAGTTACTTTAGACTCATAATCTAATACATTGCATATATTATATAAATCTTGGATCAAAGATTTATTTTTAAGAACAATAGTTATCTGTGTGGAATCTATATGCCCTTCATCAATTATAAAGGCAATTAAAATAGAAAGTAATGAATCAGAATCCTTATTAAAGACCATCTTGGGTATTTTTGCGCTTTTAGACAAGAAATCTTTATCAGAGACATTATAATATTTAAAAAATAAGGTTGAGATAACAGGTGGGCAATAAGGTCTTGTAGAATTTTCAAAATAGTCTTTTTTAAATTTTATTTTCCCGAATATATCTTCAATCTTTCTGATATAATTTGTTCTATAAAATTTATCAAATTGCCTATAACCAAAATAAGGCAATCTCCCCTTCTTAGGATTAATTACGGTACCATCTCCAATATGGTGGGCAAAAAGCATATGAAACACGGGAGTTATCTTTATTGGTAAAATTGGTTTTTCCACAAAATTTATTCCCCCAGCAGTCTTATAAGACACTATACCTTTTTGTAAATCATATCTGGATAAATTTATATTTTCTATTATTGATAAATAAATTCTTAAGGGAACAAAAAAGATTTTCATGTATGAATATTTTAGAATATTTTTGAAGGTTGTCCAGGGGACTTCTTTGTCGGGGAAAATCTTACGATAAGCTTCTTTTTTAGTTTTAAACTTTAAAAAAATTTCTTGATTAATCTCATTTAAAAAGGGGTAAGAAATCTTAATATTTACTCTTTCTAATTCCCAAATATTAAAGAATTCCATTAATTTTATTACTTTTTTCTATTTATATATTTTTCCATTAATACTTCCCTACAAGTCCTAATAACATAAAAAAAGCAGAATATGCAAGTATAAAAATTTAATCCTTAAACCTAATGTGTGCAAGCCAATAACACATGCCATCGGTTTAGACAAGAATAATCAATTTAGCAACTTTTAAATATAGATTAAAATTACTAAAAGTATGAGCCTGTAGCTCAGCCTGGTTAGAGCACCGCTCTTATATGAAATTAATCCATTAGGATTATACATCTCAAATAGATAGCCAAAAGCTATAATCTAAGAGAGGCGGCGGTCCACAGTTCAAATCTGTGCAGGCTCATTTTATTCGCTTTTACAGATTTGAACCCCCGATTTAACAAATGGTCAAAAAAAGATTATACAGGAGCAATAGGGATAAAATACTCGGAGGAGTTTGCGGAGGCATTGGAGAATACTTGGATACAGACCCAACAATAGTCCGGCTGTTATGGGTTTTAATCACAATACTCACGGGTTTTGTGGCAGGAATAATTGGCTATTTAATCGCTTGGATAATTGTCCCAGAAAAGAAATAAAGAAGGTTCTTTAGTTCTCTGTTGCCTTAAACTATCATTTAGTTTGCTTTTTAAATCAATTTTATCTTTGATATTCAGCAATTCATTCGCGCCCCCGTAGTCTAGAGGCCA
>JAHIEH010000082.1 GCA_018901675.1 Nanobdellota archaeon | reverse complement strand
ATTAACAAAACAGTTGCAATAACAGGAGAAACTCCCCCTTTACTTTTTATTTTATCCCCTCTTTTATTGTTGTTCATGTATTGTTAAGTTATTTTGATTTTAAAATCTTTTCTGTTCTTTGTGTTATATGTCTTTGTTTTCAAATCTGGGTTTAACACCCCTCACTTGCTGTGATAGTCAGGTTTGGAAAGACTGAAATTGATGGTTGTGAAGCAAAAAATTTCGCGGAAAATACTCCTCATCTTGCTGTGGAGACATCAGAAACTTTTAGTTTCTGAATGTGCTCAAGAATCTCATACAAAATAAAAAAGATTCTTGACATAGCGAAATTTTAGTCAATTTCTTTATTTATTTCCTCTCTTATTTTTGCATTTCCACACTGTACAATCCCCTTTTTTCCCTCTTTCTGAATTGCTATCGGGGTGATTTCAATAAAATAAATATGATTAAGGTTTGAAGTTCCTAAATTAAATCCAACTGCTTTTTCATAACTTGGCAGTATCTTTAAAAGAATAAAATCTGCCCCGGTTATTTTGTTTTTATTATAATATCCTGATAAATCTGTTGTCGCAACTTCCTGGCCTAGTTTTGTTGCGGCTTTTATATAAATCCCGTCAACATCAAACAATCCGTTATTTTTCAAGTTGATTGTAAGCAATTTATTTGTAGAATTATAATTCCATTCTTCCGCCATTAATGAGATTCCGTCCGGGCATTGGGGGGTTTCCTGAGGGATATAGCTTTTTAGCCAGGCATAAGCAATTGCCCCCATAATCACCACTAATCCTATCAATAAAACATAACCCACAACCTCGCTTACTCCTTTTTTGCTATTTTTAGCTTTGAACAACATAATCTTCTCCTCCAATATTTTGAGATATAATAAAATAGAAATTCTCGCCGGGTTTTAGCGTGAATTCATATGTTTCCCCTTCAATGTCTATCTTCACTTTGTTCCCCTCTACAATTAATTTTTCTATTGATGTTTTTTTCTCAGTTACTTCCACCCCCACACCAGTACCGCCGATATCAATACTAACGTCCCCAATTGCAGTTTCATTATAAGTGTATTTATTGATTCCCTCTGCATCTCCAAATAAGAAGTATATTTCTTTATCTTCCCCACTGTATGTAGTATAAACTGATGTGAAATGATCAAGAAGTGTACCCATGTCTGGATCACTATATTCATTGTAAGTCCCGAAATCAAGAACACTGCCCCCTTCAAATCCCAGCTCTTCTTTTAAATCATAAATTTTTACCTCACTGCTTTTTTTAAGATAATTAACAGTTCCTGCAGCTCCCAAAATAATCACGATTATTACAATTGCTGCCAGCAGATAAAACTGCGCTTTTTTATTCCTTAATATTTTTGCTTTACTTAACATTTTTCCTCTTTTTATTTAGTTTTAATCTTCTGTAATCACAAAAAAGATGTTTTCATTTGGCTTTAAATCAAAATTATATTTTTTCCCGTCAATAATAATTTCCACTTTGTTTTTTTCAGGTATTATTGTTTTTTTGGTGTATTGAGTATCTCTTATATCCATTACCGAGCGGATATCTGAGATAGCCATTCCAACTTTTCCTTTCATAACCCCCTCATAATCAGAGACAATTACCTCTTTCTCATTTCCAAAAACAAAGTAAACTTTTTTTCCTTCTTTTATTTTTTCAAGGTAGATTCTCTCCATCTTGCTTATAAGTTCATCATAGTTCCCCCTTTCTTCATAAATCCCATAATCTACCGCATTCCCATTAATTCCATATTTTTTTGTTAAATCGTAACTTGCTGTTTCTGTTCTGTTTAAGATGAAAAAAGCCCCAATAATCAAAAGCATAACCACCAAAATCAATACCACAACACTCTTTTTCATATTAGTAACAAAGAAATCAAACTTAAAAATCCTTCGAATACCACTTAAACAAAAACCTTTTCCTTTAACTCTGGGAGAATATTCCTTTTAGTTAAACTCCAATCAAGCTTAATCAAATTTTTAACAAACTGATTGTCCAAATTGAGCTGGAAATAATCAGATTTTCCTATTTTTCGGGTTTTGCAGATAATTCCAGATTTAATAAAATCTGGGAAGAATACCCTAATGGAATTATAGCTTACATTGCTTTCTTTTGCTATCTGAGTTATGGGATAATCAAAGAAATGAAATCCTATCAAAAAGTCAAGAACTCTCAGTTGGGGGGTGTCCCCAAATTGCATAAGGAAAAAACTTTTATTCTCTTTAACTTTCATTTTTTATAACGATGTATTTAATTATTTATTATAATTAATGCAATTTATAAATCTTTCTATTAATAAAAAGAAAGTATCAAAAATAGAAACATTTAATAATGTTAAAAATCTATAATTTTATGGCTTCAGATTTAGAGAAAGCACGGCTGATATCGGTTTTAACAAGAGGCAAGGGAAATTGGGGAGACAAGTATGACAGAACAGAACATTTCAAAAGGTTTCAAAATTTAAAAGAGATAATTAAAGAGCTTTCTAAACAGGGTTGGTTAATTGTGTATAATAAACCAAAGTTTACTGGCATTTCTTTAAACACACAATTTAAGAGAGAAATCATACAATTTATTGAAAAACAAATGCCTTACTTGAAAGGGGTTATTAGATAGATTGAGATTTGGGTATCCCCATTTATTAATAATCAAACCTCTAATCTTCTGGCTATTTTTTATCAATTTATTTAACTGCAAGTCAACAAAGAGAACCTTGCTCCAAGCAACCCCTTTATATCCTCTTAGCCTTGCACTTCCCGCTACAAGAAAAAGTACAAAGATCTTTTTCACATAAAGTTATTTTTCGTATCTCTTTAGCTTTTTCTCCCCCCCAAATTTCTCTAACTGAATCCTCATAAATATCCCCTATGGCTCTTGTTGCTAAATTACACGGGAGAGCTAAACCTTTTGAAGAAATATACATACTATCTCTTAAAGCACCACACCCATAAAATTTATAAAATTCGATATTAAGGTTATACCCTATTGGATATAAATCACTTTTTTCTAATGGAACATTATATAACTTCGAAAGGTTGCTTATTGCCTTTCTTAATTGAAAAATTTCTGGAGAGATATCTCTTAACTCTTTTCCAAATCCTCTCTGCATAAGCAAATTAAATCTAATCTTGTTGCCATAGTTTTTTGCTATCTTGAAAATTTCCTTTACTTCTTTTTTGTTTTCTTCCATAACTGTAAAGTTTATTATAGTCTCTAATCCATATTGATTGCAGAATTCTATGGCCTTTTTTGTTTTATGATAATTCTGGCTTCTTGTTATTTTATTGTGAGTCTCTTCGGTTGCACCATGCAAGCTTATATTTATCCTACTAACATATTTTGATAAATCCTTGGCAGTTCCTTCATTAATAAGACTTCCATTGGTAGTCAATTCAATAGTCTTTACTCCCTGACTTTTTGAATACGCCAAAAAATCAAAGAGAGAGAAGTATTCTAAAGGCTCTCCCCCGGTTATTTTCAATCTTTGCCCCCCATAGGAGCGAAATTCATTGATAATCTCCTTTAGAATATCGTTTTGGATAAAAGTATCTTTCCCAGATTCATTCCAGCAATGAATACATTGTTGATTGCACTTTTTTGTTAATTCAATTTCCAAATTTATCGGAGAATAAAACCCCCATCCATTTAAATTAAAAGGAGAAGGATTGAAGATACCTATACTTCGAGATGTTCTCAATTCTTTTAATTCTTCGTCACTTACCCAGAATTCTCCATTCCCAAAAAGCCCCCAACCCTCACTGCATTTAACTGCTTCTAACTTATTTCCAATAATTCCCGAAAGATTATAACTGCCTTTTCTTTCGATTTTACAAGGTGTTCCTGGATTGTGTAACTTTTTCATTTTCTAAAGAGGTGATAAATTCTTTTTCAAATTCATTTAGTTCTTTTCCAAACACCTCTTTAAAACTTTCTTCTTCTGATTTTTCTTTTATCTTTTTAACAAAATCCACAATCTTGTTATTTCCAAATTTTTCAGAAAGTCGTTTAAAAAATTCTTTTGATTGTTGGTAAGCATAGTGTTTTCTCCAGTTATCAATAGTTTTAATTTCACTAAAAGTTACAATCTCTTTAATTTTTAAAGAATAATCTCCAAAAGAGATATATTCACAGATTCCTTCTTCTATCCAAGGATAAGTTTGTTTGGGATTAATAATTCTTCTTATAAACATATGGCATAATTCATGCAAAATAACTCTTTCAAATTCTTCTTCTTTATGGTCTTTTTTTGGAAAATCTTTTTGGTCTAAAACCAAAACCCTGCCATTTGAAATTGCAGACCCAACCCCGAAATCTGAAAGATTACAATTTTCTAGTTTACAATAATTTTCAAAATCCTGCAAAGGTAAAATCTCTATAAATAAATCTCCTGGTTCAAAATCAAAGAAATTAATTAAAAAGTTAAATTTATCTTTAATTAACTCTTTATACCTTAAAGTAAGTGTACTTCTAAAATGTATTGGCATCTTTATTAAATTTAAAAGGTTGCGCAATGGCAATTGTCGCATGCAGCATCGCAAGAATACTCTGCCATGTCATGAACACCCAATCTGCTTTCATAGCCATTACCCAATCCATAAGCAGGCGTTTTGATAGACACCGCTTGGATATTATGCATAACTACTTTTACTTTTGCATCTGCCTTTTTTTCTAAGGTTTCCATTTTAACAGATTAACCCCCTTGTATTTAAAAACTTTATTGTACTCTCAACTATACTTTTATCTCCCCACTCTTCAGATAAACTTTTAATAGTAAAATCCTTTCTGGAATAAAGGGTTTTAATTAAGTCAAAAAAATCCTTATTTACCAATATTACTGAGTGAGTATTTGAACAATAAACAGCATAATCTTCCCCCTCTTTTCTATATTTTATTTTATCCGGAATTTTGAGAGCTTGATTTTCGTCAATAGAGACAACTTCACTTATTCTTCTATTCTTTTCTGATGGATTTTGCGACCAGGGGTCTGGACTATTATAGAAACCTTTTTTTGTTTTTCCCGCTTCTCTGCATCCTAAAGAACATATATCTATCTCTGCACAAGGATAACATCTTTCTGGAACAAAACTACCATCTCTCCATTCTTTCATTTCTCCCCAGATATCTCTTAGGTTTCTTTCCAACAAATTTCCATATGTTTTAGACACATGCGTGCAAGGGGTTACATCGCCATTTGGATCAATTGATATTGTCATCTTCCCAGCAGCACAGTCTCTTCTAAAAAATTGTTCATACTTTTTGGAATCATCAACAATACATCTAGGTATAGGCTCCACCACATCCACACTCATACCAAATTCTTCCTTTAAAGCAATTAAAGAGTCTAAGACACCAACAACACTATTGGTAGTAAGTTCTAGTTCTTGTTTCATATATTTACAAGCACTTGCAGGAGTTGCACAAAAAGCATTAACTCCAAGATTATGCAGGAATCTTCCTGTTTCATATACCTGATTTTTATTTAAGTCTGTGACAACCATATTAATGCCTGTTGGAATTCCTTTCTCAAGCAAGGTTTCTAATCCTTTGATTGCTTTTTGATAATTTTCTGTTTGAGTTATACAATTATACGTTTCTTCATCGTAGCTGGAAAGAGAGCCAAAAACACTTAAAATTCCTGAATCTTTTATTTTTTGAGGGTCTTCTTTATCAACTAAAACCAAATTGGAATTCATTTTTACATCTGTATTTTTTGATGAAAAATAATCTGCGAGGGGATAAAGTAAATCTCTCCTTATTAAAGGTTCTCCGCCTGTAAGAACCACCTCGAAAATTTCATTGTTAATAATCTGGTCTGCAATTATTCTTGATTCTTTTATAAAGAGCTCATTATGCTGCGATTCAGAACCCCTCGTAGAATTGTAGCAATATCTGCAAAGATTATTGCACCTATATGTTAGAGCCATTTGAGCAGTAATTGGAGATTTCAATTCTTTATACGCTGGAACTCTTTTATTTTCCATGCCTTTTAAAGAAGGGGATATTATTTAAACTTTTTTAATTAGTAACTTTATAGTTAATACACCCCCTTTTTAAAAAGAGAGAAAAAATCATTCACTTATAAAAAAAATAATGTCCTAATAGAATTTACCCCTAACCAAAATTTTTTGTAGACTCGAAGGATTGCCTCAAGTTTGTTAAAAAGTTTCCTTTATTTTTCCTCCGCCCTGCGACCCACTAAGCACCTTAACAAATGTTTAGGGCTGCTCCGATCAAGGCCTGACCCATTTCGCATCTGCAAGATCAAAGTGGACAAGACATCAACGTACGAACAAAGACTTTCTATCTCGCTTGTCACGCACCTTCTTGCAGTCTGCCATAAAGCCCGTTTGCAAATAGCAGAGGGCTAACCTGCTGACCTAGTCTACAGGATTACACAAGAATTAAGCTATTTAAGGGTTTTGGTT
>JAHIEH010000081.1 GCA_018901675.1 Nanobdellota archaeon | reverse complement strand
GAGCACTTTAAGAGGGCATAATATTTATAACCTTATGATTTCTCACTATTTTAAGCCAGCATCGCATATAAGAAGAACCAAGGTTCTTCCTTAGACCATCTCCTTTGAGATGTGCGAATTAGGCTAAGCCAGCATCGCATAATGGTAGTGCACCAGCCTTGAGAGCTGGGCCTTAACAGGCATCCCGGTTCGATTCCGGGTGCTGGCGTCTCACAATTCTATTCGATGCCGTAGAAGTTGTTAATATCAGGTAATTGCGAATTAATTTACTTAGCGACCTTAAAAAAAGAGCACAAGAAACACAAAAAAATCAAAGCCCGAATAACCTCTTCCAGAAGGATTTCTTTACTTCTACAGGCGCATTCGTTTCATCCATGATTTCATATTTGATTATTGGCTTTTCCTTTAGTTTCGGGGCAGTTTGTGCAAGTTCGTGAATAGCTATTTCCATAGCCCTATTAACTTCTACACGAGAATATCCTTGGTCAACCAGTGCCCATTTCAAAGCATCAGGAGTATAACCTTTAGGGATATTTTTTTTGATGTAATCCACAAGCTGCTTCATATAGCGAGTTTCTCTCATGATATATATTATAAAAAAGGTGTTTAAAAATCTTATTAGACGCTTAAAGCTTATAATTCTGCTAGCCTTTTGCTGATTGATATCATGGTTTATTTTAATGCAACATGCTATACCTCAACAGAACTAATATTCTTGACAGAATGAATTAATAAAAAAATTACCTAAAAATTTGCTATCTCCCCAACAAGCTACAGAGGATTTATCTCAAATTTTTTTGCCTTCGGCAACTGGTAATTTTAGTCTTTCCAAATCTACCGCAGCAATCTGCGGGGTATTAAACCCAGATTTAGAAATAAAAAATAAAAAAAGAAAATAGAAGAAAATTTTTTAAAGTTTATTTTTTCTTCTTTTTTGTCATTGATACAAGAACTACTGCAATGATTACTACAACCACTACTGCAATTATCCATAATGTTCTCGAGGATATTCCACCACTTGGTGTTTCTTCAGTAGTTGCCTCTTCTTCTAATCCAGTCCCACCACTTACAGGTCCTGTTTCGCTTGCAGGGATTGGTTCAGATATCTTCTTTACAGTGAAATCTCCTTTGCCATCAGTTATCTTGTTCAACTTTACAGAAACGTCATAAGTTCCATCACCATCAATGTCTACTTTCTTTTCTCCGCCAATATTTAACACTAAAGTTATTGGGTTTGAAGAGATTATAATAGTAGCACTATCGGTTCCAACAGAACTTACTTGTATTGTATGGGTTTCTAACACAGTAGCTGCTGAGGGTTTGAAAGTCACTTGGAATTTGTCATTTGCTGAAAGTGCTTGCGTGTATCCTGCTGTAAATTGTGGTTCAGCTATAACAATTGTTGCTCCTTTTGGAGTTGTTGATGCGCTTGTACCACTACTAGCCGAAACGTCTACATCTTTAACAGTGTAAGTCAAAGTAGTTGAAGTTCCATTGTTTCCTGCAGAATCTTTTCTGTGACAAGTTACTCCGAACAATCCTAAAACACTTGTTGAAGGACTTGATGAAGGCGTCCAGATGTATGTTGCAACAGTATCATTGTTTTCAGCTGAAGAACAACTGCATGTAAAAGTAGCATCTTTTTCAACTGTAGCATCTGTCGCAGATTTCCATCCAGTACAGCTTACTGCTGATGTGTTAGGAGCTACATTATCTAAAACAATATGTCTTACAATAGACCAGTTGTAATATCCTGTTAATGACATGTTGTTAGATGCTATAAGTGTTACATTATATGTATACCAGTTGCTAACTGAAACTGTCCAATTGTACGAAGCAGTTTTAGTGTCATTTCTGACTCCATCAGCACCAGCCACATCAGAAGCACCCATTCCAAATGTTACATTATATACAAGC
Organism: Nanobdellota archaeon; assembly: GCA_018901675.1. Taxonomy (GTDB): domain Archaea; phylum Nanobdellota; class Nanobdellia; order Pacearchaeales; family GW2011-AR1; genus JAHIEH01. The sequence continues at coordinate 4,461 of JAHIEH010000081.1, read as the reverse complement.
AGAGTAGTTGTAAAGTTATACACCTGAATTGTTATATTCTTAACAAACTTGGAATTAAAGGCGACACTTATTGGAATCTGGCTTGCACTTAAATTCTCCCAGTCAGCTCTTACAGTAGCACCCCAAGCTAAACTCTTAAAGTTGTTAATGTAGAATGTTGCATTTGGGTCTCCACCAGTTTCATTGGTTGAAGCTGCATTACTAGTAGCTTCATCTAATGTTACATTAATCACAATAACATGCTTACCTTCTGTGACATTTAGATAAAGGTAGTTAACAGTTGCCTGAGTATTTGTAGTTGATGCATTATTTACCACACATCCACTTACATTAGCGTTCACCATTTGTGTAAGTCTCGTGAGACCTGCACTACTGTTACAAACTGTTTTATAAGCACCGTTATCAAGAGAATAGGATATATTAGCTCCTGCGAGAGTAGTGAAATTTCTAACAATAAATCCTACCGAAACTGTTGTTTCATTACTAAATGCCAAGAAAGAACCATTGGTTGTTACAGTATTTCCATCTGCACTAAAAGATACCACTGAAATGTTTGCAAAATCCGCTGCACTTGCAAAAGTTGTTGCTAGAATTAAAAGCATCCCTGTCAATATTATTAACTCAAGTAAATTTTTGTTTCTCATTGGATCATCTCTTTTTTATTGCTCATCTCTTTTATTTAATTAATAAAAATAACATTTAGTTATTTAAAAACCTTTCGCTGTTTATCCTATTTTTATAATCTTATTATCTTTATAAAATCTAACAGCGTCATTAAGCCGGTTCTTTGATTCGGAATAAATCGTTAAAAGCGCATCCCCTTTCCGGACTTTACCCCCAACGTGAAGATGCAGATAAACTCCTGAAGATTTATCAGCAGGACAGCCTGCAGCTCTTGCCAAAGAATTAATTTTTTTGTTATCAATTTCTAAAATTCTGCCATTATGAGTTGATAAAATTTCTTTTTTTATTCTTGATAATTTTATCTTCTTAAGACTGCCGTGCTGGGCTTTGATAATCTGCTTAAATTTTTCAAAAGCTTTTCCTGAATATAAAATTTTTTGTGCCATCTTTTCCCCCTGCCCTTTTTTTGCTTTTCCAGTCATTTCCAGCAATTGCCCTGAAAGAAACAATGATTTTTTTTCTAAGTCTTCAGGACCTTTTTCTTTTTGATTGAGAATTGCGATAATGTCCATTAACTCCAAAACCGGGCCAATCCCATTGCCAATAGGCTGACTCCCATCTGTTAAAACACATTTTAATTTTTTATGAAAATATCCCCCAAGAAATTCGAATTTCTTTTTTAATGCGACTGCCTTTTTTTTGCTTACCTTTGCAGATTTTCCATATGGTATGTCTATTAGTATATACTTGCTTCCTACAGCTAATTTTTTTGCCATTATGCTCGCAAGAAGCTGTGATTCAGGGTCGATATTTAGAACTTTCTCTATTTGAATTATCTGAGAGTCTGCAGGTGCGAAGCCAATAGAACCGCCCCAAATCATACAAGCATTTGTTTTCTTTATTATCTCTTTCAATTCTTTTATAGAAAAATCCACTTTAGCTATTGTTTCTATAACATCTGCTGTCCCTGCTGCGCTGGTAATTGCCCTCGAAGAAGTTTTAGGCATCACTAATCCTGCAGAGGCACATATAGAAACAACAATAGGAGTTGTCCTGTTCCCCGCTATCCCACCTATAGAATGTTTGTCTGCTACAAAATCACTTTTCAAAATCAGTCTGTTTCCTGTTTCATACATTGCCTTAATCATAAAAATAGTCTCTTTCATGTTCATTCCATATTTGTACATTGCAGAAACAAATAATGCAATTTCCGATTCAGAAAGTGCATTGGCTACAATATCTTTTACTATTACTTTTATTTCTCTTTCAGACAGGCGGAATTTATTCAATTTTTTCTTTATGTATTCCAAGCTTTTTGTAGATTGAACTAAATTAACCTCCACTGCCTGATGCTCTTTTAAGCCAAGAATCTGTTTTATCTCTGATGAAACTGCTATTTCATTTTTTTTTATCAGGCTTCCAGCAGTGTCGATTATCATCGACATCTCCTTCGAGGAAGTTTTAATGCTGACTCTCTCTTTCAGATGAGCACCCATTTTTTTTGCAGTTTCCTCATTCAGCATTGCTACCGGAAGGCCAGCAGACCAATTTAACAATTTTACTTTAAGATCCATATCCCCTCTTTTTAATTTTTTATATTTTATATTACTTGATTATAATTAGAGAAAATGATTTTTATATTTATCTAACTTTGATTCACTCCAGTAAGCAAATTTTCAGCATTATTTTACAGGTTCTTGAATAAATACTTCGGGAGATTTCTTTTTTCTATAAAGTTCCAGCACTATTAATAAATATGCAAGTATTAAAGGGCCGAGAATTAAACCTAAAATCCCGAATAAAAACAGCCCCCCAATCATTCCTATTAATACCAAAGAGGAAGACATTTTGGTTGCCCTGGAAACTATTATCGGCCTTAGAATGTTATCAATAGTAGAAGAGATTAATCCAAAGATTAATACTCCCATTGCTTCAAACTGATTGCCTGCTACAAATAGATAGACATCAACTGGCACCCATACCATTACTGGCCCAATCATAGGCAATACTCCGCCTACTGTTGCCAAAATTGTCAAAAGCAAAGCATTTGGAACCCCAAAAATAAAAAAACCCACTCCTGCAATAATCCCCTGCAATATTCCTATTAAAATCTGACCATAAATAATCGAGGTAGTAAGCCCTTTGGTAGATTCAAATAATTTCCTTTCAACTTCTTCAGGGAATGGCAATAAACTTTTTATGTAGGAAATTAATTCTTCCTTGTCCCTCAAAACAAAAAAGAAAGTAAATGCAACTACTACTAACTGCAGGGATAATGTTGGAAGATTAAGCAATATATCCGTAAATTGATTCATCAAAGAATTTGTTGTTTTTGTGATAAAAGCATGAATGGTGGCAACAATCTGCGTGGAAAATGCTTCTGAAGTGAATAAGTGGGGGAAAATTTGTTTAAGAGGAGTAATTATATCCATTTGCTGTGATGCAACAAAAATCTTTAAAGACTGCTCGATAATAATCGGCGTTAAAAACCAGAAGAGAAGTATTATGATTAATACCAGGAAAAAAGAGATTATTGAAACAGAAAAATTTTTGTTTTTTGTAATTTTATAGATTTTATTGTATACTGGTGTGAAAACAAATGCTAATATCACCCCAAAGATTATGGATATCAAAATTGGTTTTATTACAAAGAAAGATAAAACTATCAGCAAGATAAATAAAATCGCAGTCATAACTTTCTTGAAATAATCTTCATCCATTTTCATTGCCATAAATCAGTAAGATTTCCAAAATTTATAAAGCTTTGTAAAATACAGATAACCGATTTATTTTCATCATATGCTCGTTGCAGTTCTCTGTCTGTATAACTGAAAAGTATACAAACTAATCAATTCAGTTATACATTTTAACAAAAGATTTATAAGCAAAATGTGATAAAATGAATTATGAATTTCATAAAAAAGATTTTTGAGGGGAAAATAGATGAAGAAGTTCATCAGCAATTCCAAAAGTTCAGCAAGGGATTGTATAAAGACCGGGCATTGATTAGAGCAAAGAGCTCAAAAAAAGGATATGCTATTTCAACCACTTGTGAGTTTGCAAATGAGCTTGTGAAAACCATGGCAGAAAAGCTTGGAAGTAACAAAGCAAAAACCAGTGGGTGTGTTGTTTCTACAAGTGATTTAACTGGGATTTTAGATTTTCAAGATAAAAAGCAGTTTATGGGGATTAAACAGTATATAATTAATAGGGATATGTCCGGAGAGGAGATTCTTTCTTTATTAAACAGGCTTCCAAAAGCATTTTTTGCTTTGAGTTTTAATGCAGGGGGAAGTGAATTAAAGATAAAGCCAAAAGCGCCAAAATCTGCAAAACCCGGTTCAAAGGGTGGTGAAAAGCCAAAGATAGACTTTTGCAAGATAAAGACAGATGATAAAAATATAGCAGAGAGTTTTATTTTTGAAATGCCGAATTGGAAAGAAGCAGAGATATGCCATGATTTTATGATTGATGAGCTTGTAATTCCTGAAGAACTTAAAAAAGAAAAGGATTTTGCAAAAATCAGGGAAGCCGCAAGGAGAAAAGGCAAGATTGCAAGAACCTCGGTTATAGACGGCAAAACAATAAGAAAAGAAGTTGAATTTGAAGCTTGAAAAAAATTTAAATTAATTCTTCTAAAACTTTTTTTCCTTTTGGGGTAATTTTATAATATCTAAAATGTGGAGAATTAGGATTTTTGCAAATAGATAGCCCTTTTTTCTGCAGGTCTAAAAATATCCTGCTAATTACTTCTCTATGTTTTTCCATATTATGGGCTAAAAAAGAAGCAATTTGCGGTTTTTGGCTTAATTTTTTCAAAACCTCTAATCTTAATTT
>JAHIEH010000080.1 GCA_018901675.1 Nanobdellota archaeon | reverse complement strand
GTTTTTATTTGTCATTTTCTCTTTTTATCGGGCAGAAAATAAAGTCCTCTTTAGTTAATTTAAAATAACTAGAACAGCAGTTTATTAATTCATTTGATAGCGAGAATTTTGATCTTCTTTTTCTATCAAAATAGGTATAAAGAATTACTTTTATTTCATCTCTTTTTTCTATATCTTTAATTGCTGGGCAAAAATCGGTATCTGAAGAGATTAAAATAATTTTGTTTATATCTGGGAAATCATCTTTTATATGCTCTAAATCTATTGTTAACAAGGTATCTACTCCTTTTTGGTGATATTCAAATTCCCCTTTTTCATTAAGGACTTTTTGGCATCTCCCTTCCCTTATTGTTATATCTTTATTTTTAGATAGGGCAGAAATAAACTTATCGTATCCTTCTCTCATTCTCCTCTCTGTAACTGAAGGTTTTTCTGATTGAAAGGGAGGACATGTATAATAGAATAGGTGTTTGCATAAAAGATTTTGGTTATTTGCAATCTTTTTTGCCAAATTAAACTTATTAAACTTTAATCTTTTTCCTTCCCCCAATAATTTAGTTAATTTGTCTAAAAAACCCTCATCAATAAAAACCAAAGTTTCTTCCATTAATTAAACACTAATAAAGTATTTAAATAATTAATTAAATGGTTAAAATCTATAGGAAAAAATCATCCAGCGACCATTTGAGATCACTGGGGAACATTCTGATAATTAGAGTAGGAGGTTATTTATAAACTTTATTGTTAATCTTTTTTTATTTTCCATAGAGATTTTCCGAAAAGTATATATAAATAGATTTTGTTTTTGAAGGGATTTAAAGAAGAGACATGCATTGTTATTATTGGGTATAACATAATCTAAATGTTTAAATAGATGTTTTTTATTTTGTTTTTATGAAACCTCAAATAGAAAATGGAACAAATTTGTATGAGATGTCTGAAAAAAGTCTAGACGAAAAAGTATTAGCCATATTTAAAAACATAAAAAAAACTGGATTCAGTCCTTTTTTAGTTAGAGGGATTTCAGGTACTTCTAAAATGTTTGGGACTATCCAAGTAGGGCAGGGTTATGATTCATCTATCTTTGGGAATATTGGTGAAGATTATACTGCCGTTTTTGTTGCAGATAATCCTTCTTGTATTTTTCCAAATATAAAAGATGATAACTGTAAAAATCTTGCATTTATGTTACCTGAGGCAAATATGGGTTTGCCAATAAGAGAGTTACGGTTTATAGATTACAATGGGAGAGACTATTGTATAAAGGGGAGAAGTTAAGATTGGTCTTAACTTTTATGCATATTATTCAATGCTGGTCTGATTTTTCTGAATATAAAAATTAACCCTAATGTTTTTATACTCCTTCAATTTTCTTTTCCTATGAGGATAATTACAGAAAGAGAGACTGAAGATTTTCTTGAGAAACAAGGATTTAAGGTTGTTAGGGGGGGTTATGCTGAAACAGAAGCAGAATTAAAGAGAGAATTAGCTTATTTTAATTTTCCACTTGTGATGAAAGTAAGCTCCAGCAAGATTATCCATAAGAATAAACTTGGGGGTGTAATTACTAATATTAAAAATGTTAAGGAAGCGAATAATGCTTTTGGAAAGTTAAAAAAGATAAGAGATTTTGAAGGAGTTATTATCCAGGAAATGGCTCATGGAAAAGAGTTTTTGCTGGGAATTAAGGCAACTCCTGAATTTGGCCATGTTATCGGATTTGGGGCAGGGGGCATAAAAACAGAACAATTAAAAGATGCTTCTTTCAGAGTTTGCCCTTTTGATGAGAAAGATGCCGAGGAGATGATTAAAGAAGTTAAAGCATCTAAAGGTTTGAATAAGAAGGAGAGGGAGCATATAATAAACAATATTCTGAAAATCAATTCTTTGATAATCAAATTTCCTAAAATCACTGAATTAGATATCAATCCCTTAATTGTTAATAACAAAGAAGCTGTTGTTGTTGATGCAAGGATGGTTGTGGGATAGAAAATGCCCCCGCTGATACTAAAAATTTCTGTGAAATTTTGGTAACATTCAATTTCAGGGAAATTGAAGTGATTCAAACTCGGGAAACCAGAGTTCATATAATCTGCGATTATATAATCCCCCCGCCTCTCGTATCCTCGTTCGTAGATAAAATAGGGAGATTTGTCTCGCGAAAATGCTCTGATTCGAAACACTATCAGAATTAGGAGGTCACTGTGAATCTCGGCATTTACAATGCCGAAATGCCCCCGCCGACTCAGAGATTAGGAAAATCTCTGGGACATTCTAGATTTGCATCTTGAAGTGATTCAAACTCGGGAAACCCGAGTTAATATAATCTATGATTATATAATGCCCCCGCCGAGATTCGAACTCGGGTTTCCACCGTTCTCCATGCCTCTGGGAAAAACCAGAGACATTAAAGCAATGCTTGTCCAAGAGGACAAAGGTTATCATCTCATCGACTAAACCTCAGCAATTGAGAGGGTGGAG
>JAHIEH010000079.1 GCA_018901675.1 Nanobdellota archaeon | reverse complement strand
CTTTGATATGTCCAGAATTGTTTTTTATGCAAACTCCCTACTTTAGTTCGTGAGATAATAAAAACAATTCTGGAGCATGCTCAAGAACCAGACACGCCATACAATTTATTGTATGGTTCTTGATAAGAGCAAAAGAAGTTTACTCAAAAAACCATGATGCTACCCTTTGTTTATTAGCAAGAGACTATTGCCAAGAAGGCATAACCAAAGAAGATATAGAGTTAATCAATGTCTTTTTCTTAGATTATCAAGACTTATTGATTTATGTTCATACAAAAGATAAAAGAGAGGAAGCATCTTATTCATCAAAGTATAACTTCGAAAAAGAAAAAGTTGAAGAACTAAGGCTCAAAACAATTGATTTCATAAACAAGGCAAGAGGAATCTTAGATAGTCAAATAAAACAATAATTTCATATCGCAGAGGAAAACGTTACTAAGTTAATCTCTTAGAAATGCAGAACCTTAAACTCCTTGAAGTCCTGGAATTTTTCTTCTTTTTCTTCAACTTTTGTTATCTGCGAGTGTTTTGGCCCTTGTTTGCACAGCTCAATAAGCTTATTGACATCATTTGCATCCCCTTCAAGAAATACTTCTAATCTCCCGTCCTCCAAGTTCCTCACAAAACCCTTAACATTATACCTTTCTGCATTCTCCTTCACAAATGCCCGGAAAAACACTTCCTGAACAGTTCCTGTAATATAAAGCCTTATTGATTTCTTCATGATATAACCTATAGATTGTACTTTATTAAATTTTGTTCTCTCTTTCATCCGGTAGATATTCATTATGGATAAGAACTACTTTCTAACATATATATCCGATAACCATGTTGAAATAAGAACTAAATTTAAATACCTTTTTTATATGTTAAATCAATGAAAATTAGTGACATAGGGATTTATCATTTGAAAATTCCATTTAAAACATCTTTTAAACATGCTACCTCTGAAAGAAGCGAAACTGGAAATTTACTGACTAAAATAACCTTAGATGATGGCAGTATTGGTTGGGGAGAGGGCGTTCCAAGGCAATATGTAACAGGAGAAACACTTGAAACATCTACTTTAGTATTGACTAATCATTTTATCCCCCAAATACAAAATCAAGATTTTCACTCTTTTAGAGATTGTGTAGAATTCTTTAATAATCAAGAAGAATTCACAAAAAATGGGGTTGTTTATAATTCTGCAAAATGTTCCTTAGAATTAGCTGCTTTAGATGCTTTTGGAAAACATTTTAATAAAAGCGTGTCTGAAATTGGAGACGTTCTTGCAATTAAAACTCCTAAACAGGAAGAAAATAAGGAAAAAAGGTATTCTTGTGTATTTTCAATAGAAGATAGAAAAAGTAAATTATATCATAAAGGGCTACGATTATATGGATTCCGAGATTTTAAATTTAAAATTGATTCAAAACAAGATTATTCTCAAATTGACAATTTTATAAATTCTTTTGAAGGAAAACTAAGATCAAGAAAAATAACATTAAGAGTTGATGCAAATGGAAGTTTAGATAGGGGCAATTTAAAAAATGTCCTTGAGCAATTAGATAAAAGAGATGTTTTTTGTTTGGAACAGCCTCTTCCAAAAGGACAAGAAGAATTTCTTAGCCAATTTCAGGGAGACTATTCAATTATGCTTGATGAATCTATATGCAGTTTAAAAGATGCAGAAAAAGCAATAAAAGAGGGTTATGGAGACATTTTTAATTTAAGAATTTCGAAAAACGGAGGTTTAATTAACACTTTAAAAATAGCTCAACTTGCAAAAGAAGATTCAGTTCTTTACCAGCTTGGTTGTATGGTTGGTGAAACTGGAATTTTAAGTGCAGCAGGAAGGTGTTTTGCTTCAATAACTCCCGACATCTTATTTTTTGAAGGTTCATATGGGACCCATTTATTAAAAGAAGATATAACAATTCAAAACATGACTTTTGGTTTTAAAGCAAAAGTTCTTCCTTTAACAGGACCTGGCTTGAGTATTAGTGTTAATGAGCAAAAATTAAATAAATATGCCGAAAAAGTGAATTAAAATGGCTAATAAAAACTTGTTCCAGATATTGCATTCAAATAATGGGTTTATTCAACTTCATGAAATACCCTATTCAAATGCAAAGGATTCCATAGATAATTATCACTCTAAAAAAATAGGAGATATCCCCCTTAATTTAGAGATAAGAGAGTGCTCAAATCATTCTCCTTACAATATCCTATATATTCATGGTGTATTTGGACATTGTAAATCTAAAAAAAATAAAAAATTTTTGGATTTCATGACTTCTCTTGGGTATAACACTTTTGGCATAGATTTATTTGCTCATGGAGAATCTGGAGGAGAAAAAGGCAATTTTAAAATGGAAGAGCTGATTTCATCAGTAAATACTGCTTCAGATTACATAACCAAAAATTATTCTAAAGATAATATTTTAGTAGGAGATAGTTTGGGAGGAGAAGTTGCGTTTTATAGTGCATTAGGCAATCCCAACATCAGCGGATTAGTCAGCCATTGTATATTTTTAAATTCAGAATTAACCATGGACTGGAAAGTAAGAGCATTAAAAAATTCTGTTACTTATTCCATTGGAAAATTATTAGGGCTTTTTCCACAGCCAATTGATGCGGCAGTAGAAGCGAAAAAACGAGGCCTGAAATATTCATATATAAACGAAATAATGTCCGATAAGTTAAGAACCAGGTATTATGATATGGATTCTTTTAGAAGTATTTTCACACATAAACCAGATGTTCCTGTTGAATCAATGAATATCCCTGTCCATATTATAACTGGTGAAAAAGATAATATTATCCCATTCAAACACCAAAAAAAAGCATACGACTTACTCCATAAAAAAGGGGTGGATATAGATTTAACAATATTGCAAAATTCTGGGCATACCTTAGTTGAAGATAATATGCCTGAATTTGCTTCTATAATCGATAATTGGATAAAGAATAAATTTGGATAAAGTATGATTTATTGCTAAATCAAGTCTCTAAGTCAATAATCACAACTATACCAAATTAATTATGTAATTAATCAAAAATCCACTTTAGATTAAGTATCAACCATCCCAACAATTATCAATAACTAACAATTATTAATAAATTACCTCCCTCTGTAAACAAAATAAGCAGGAAATTGTGACAAAATATAGTGAAAGACATAAATAATTCACCAAAATTGTATGTCTTTCCCTTGATAGTCAAGACATAAACGGGGAAACACCAATGTCCTTGACTATAAGTGTATACTTCGGTAGATTTACCTTAAATTAATTTAAAATTTTTAAGCAAAAATTTATCTCCCACTTACTGCATAATCAGGTAAAACCTGATTTTCACAAGATTTACAAGAGCTACATTTCTTTGCATCTACTCCTGCTAAATACTCTTTAAATTTTCTGCTAGTTTCATCAACTGATGTTATTAAATCTCCATAAAGCAATCTATGTGCTCCGTCATTAGATGGTTTGACTTGGCCTTCATATTTTTTAAATAATCCTCTTACAACCTCTGGGTGGTCAATAATTGGGCATGGCCTTCTTAAATCTACTTCTTCTCCTTTATCTGCAAATGGTTGAAGGCTTCTTGCTTCTTGCCATAATGGAGAATTTATAATTTCAACTAATGATTTTTCATAAACATTGCCCGTAGTATATTGCATAAATACACAAGGTTCAACATCTCCTTCAGCAGTAATGTTAAGATATCTATTCCCAAATGCTAAACAGCCATTGATTAAATCTCCATCATTCCAAAAATCAAATGTTAATATCGGTTTTTCCTTTTGTCTTAATGTATAAAGGTCTTGTCTCCTCTCCCACCTTTGTTCAGCAGTTGGAACTAACTCCGGTTTTGGTTCTCTCCCAGTCATTATATACTGAAAATACCATCCAAAAGAAGCACCTTGATCTATCATTTTATCAACAAATTCTTCTGACATAATCTGCTTGCTGTTTGGCCTTGTTGCAGTTGCAGAGAATCCAAACAAAACCCCGTTTTCTTTTAATCTTTTCATTGATGCAAGCACTTTATCATAAGCTCCCTGTCCCCTTCTCCAATCTGTTAATTCTTTTGTTCCTTCAAGACTAATAGCCGGATAAATATTTCCTGCATCAGCCATTTCTCCAGCTAATTTATCATCAATTAATTGTCCATGAGTATAAATTTGGAACATAATATCCGGATTATCTTTTACCATTTCCATTAATGGTGGCCAGCAAGTTGGCTCCCCCCCTGTAAGAGTAATTAAATGCATTCCCATTTCTTTTCTTCCTTGGTCTATCAAATCATTCATCTTCTCGAGGCCCATATCCTGCCCCTTAGAATATTTTGCGGCATAACATCCAACACATTTTAGATTGCATTTGTATGTTGGATTTAAAATCATTAAATGTGGTGGTTTTGTTCCAAATTTATCTATGTATGCTTGTCTTGGTTTTGCTCTTTGAACTATTTGCTGATTAAAAACAATATCTGCAATCTTTTCTTTAGTATTTGTTGATGCTCTTGGATAATCTCTTACTATCATATCCATAAACATAGAACAGCCATATTTTCTGTTCTCAATCATTTCTTTTGATTCTTTTCCGCCATATCGATTCTGGACCATTTTCGCTGTAAAGTATTTTCCTATCCCTCCTGCCTTTTTTAATAAATAAGAATTATTGCCAAGTTTTGGGAAAATCCAAGCTAATGCTTTAGCGCCTTTTTCAACACCTAATCTTTTTATCAAATTTAATGCAGAATTAAGAGAACCCCCAGTTCCCTCATCTACCATATTTTCTAATGCCTGATTATTTCCATTATTATTCATTTTTAATATATTAACTTCATAGTG
>JAHIEH010000011.1 GCA_018901675.1 Nanobdellota archaeon | reverse complement strand
CCTGGCATTTTACCTTCTTTTAGCCAATCCAATTAGAATTATCAAGATTATTAAAAGTATCGAACCAATTATTAAAATCCACAACCCGTAATTTGGATTTGCTTCTGCTTTTTCTTTAGACAGGCTAATAACACCTTCTTCACAGCCCCTTGTTTCTGCAGGTTTGTTTGACTCAATATCACAACTATTTGCATCTTCACATTGCCTTGTTTGCCCGTTATTACTGCACTCACTCCATCCAGAACATTCCCATTCTGAAATGCAAGAATTATCAAAACCTAAAATAGACCAGAAAGATCCTTTCTTACCATCTTTTTCATTATCTTCTTTCTCACATTCATTCTCTTCACAAGTATAGCCATTTTCACAGTCATTATCTGCCAAGCATTCAAGAGTTTCATAAAAACAATCACTGTTTAATTGTCCCGGATTTACACAAGTGTCTATTGTATATTCATCACTATCATCGCAATCCAAATCTTGGTAACATTCTGGAACTATTGGCTCTATTGAGCAAATTCCTTCAGAACATCCATATTCACATTCTTCCGAAAGAACGCTTCTTGTTCTTGATTCACAATAACTCTCTTCTGTATCAGGATTATTGCATGTAAATTCTTTATAATACTGGTGAACATTATCATTCCCATTGCAGAACAAATCTCCAATATAGCTATCTGTTCCACATTCAGAATCACTCTCACATATTATTTCTGGCTCTTCTACACACTCATTCTCCTCACAAACATAACCTTCAGAACAATCATCATTAGTTATACATTCTGGCTCTTCGTTAATACATTCTCCATTTTCGCAACCGTAACCGCATCCATCTATTAAAATAGAGCTTGTTATTGAACTACAAGAACTCTGGTTTGTTCCTGCATTATTGCATGTAAATTCTTTATAATACTGGTGAACATTATCATTCCCATTGCAGAACAAATCTCCAATAAGCCCGTCTGTTCCACAATCAGAATCACTTTCACAGATTATTTCTGGCTCTTCTACACACTCATTCTCCTCACAAACATAACCTTCAGAACAATCATTGTCAGTTAAGCATTCAAGAGTTTCATAAACACAATCACTGTTTAATTGTCCTGGGTTTACACAAGTGTCTATTGTATATTCATCACTATCATCACAATCCAAATCTTGATAACATTCTGGAACTATTGGATTTCTTGGTTCCAATAAAAAATAACCATGAGGTCCGTAATTTTCTCCTGCACCCTCGCAGTTTTCATCTGCTGAAGGATAATGGTCCATCCAATACCATTCTGGTGTTATTTTTGAACATTGCGCTTCTGCTTCTAGATTTGGACATTCAGACAATGCTTGTCCTGCAAAATAGCATGTCCACCAAGCATCTGCATTTCCAGCATACAAACTAGTGCAAATAACCCCAACTAAAAAATCACTTATTACCTCACCACCGCATCCTGTTACTCCAACTTTATATCTGCAACTGCATTCATTATTTTCAAAATCTGGTTCTGTATAAAGCCATCCAAAAAGAGGATAATAGTTGCTTTCACATTCACAATCCACTAAAGTATCATCTTCGTAACACTCTGCATTTGCAGTTTTGCTTTGATAAGATGTTAAATGATAACCGCTTAAATAATCGCTGTCTGTATAATCTGTCTCTGTCTCTGGGGACATTTCACTTCTAAAACAGCTAGTAATCAATTGAGTATTCTCTTTTTCTTCATCATAAGCATACCCTAAAATATAATCTGCAGGCCTATTCCACGTTCCACAATTTTCGTCTGTAGAGATCATATGGTCTATCTGACTTCCCACTTTACCATTCCAGCACCGGTATAAAGCGTGTGTTCCTTCTTTTTGATAATTATAAACATAACCTAAGAAATAATCACTATAAACATAATCATCAGATTCACAATCTTCAAACACAGAAGCCATGTGGTCTCCTGTATCTTCATTATAACACCTGTAAACCGGATTAAACTCACTTTGGCTTCCCGCCCCTGCAAAAAAAGAACCAAGGAATACTGTCAATATTATTACTCCAATTAAAAGTAAATACTTTTTATTCATAGTAACTTTTCAGTGACAACCATTTAAAAGCATTGTGGTTGTAAAAAGAAATATTTTTTTATCTACCTACTTGGAGTAAAATTTTGCTATTTATTTTCTTCTCGCTGCAACTATCGCAATTACAATTATCAAAAGCCCTATTCCAATAACGAGGATAATGTTGAGCCATACTCCCAGTTCTAATTTTGTTTCAGGCAGTTTTGCTTGTTTCTCTTCAGCTTCTATCACTTCACCCCTTGGCTCTATCTTTAATATTATCTCTTTTCCATTAGTTGTTGCTTTAATCAAATTCAAAACTCCAATTCCTTCACTGGTTTCTGCTTGTTTGAGTATGTCAAACCCATTAGTTCCAGAGTTGTTCTCTCCAGAGAAATAAACAGTTGCTTTCAAATCATAACCCCCTTCATCTGCATCTTCTGGGATTTCAATATTAAATTCTTTTGTTACTGTATCTTCTTCTCCATATTCTTCTATATCAAACTCCTCGCTTTTTTCACTTATTCCAATCTCTGTATTTGTTATTTCAATGTAAACATTGTTTTGTTCATCACTTCCAATGTTCTTCACTTTAACGCTGACATCTAAATCGCCTCCAGGATAGGTTATTTGAGGGGATATCTTAATACTGTCAATTATAACCATGTCTTCTTCTCTCTCAATTTCAATCTCAACATATTTAGAATTGCAAAAATCTCCATTCCCTTCTGCTTTTACAAATATAACATAATCATCTTCCTCATCAATGTCATCTGGAACTTTTATGCTCAATTCTGCATCTTCACTGTCTCCCTTATCAACATCAACACTGCCTTTATCATCTTCAATTATTTTTTCTTCAGTTGTATCATATAAATAAGCAGTAACATCAACATCCAAGTCCTCATTAGCATTATTCTTTATCCTTACTTTTGCATCAATTGTTTCTCCAAACTTGAACTTGTCTCCATTGTCCGGCTCTTTGATAGTTATTTCTAGTTCAGGAGTTATGTTGCTGCACAAGTCAATATCACTGAATTGAGGAGGCGCTTTTACATCTCTCACGGTTATTTTCATACTTTGTGAGCTTGTTAAATTCGTTTCGTCTTTTACAATAAAAATAGGATAATGAATTCCTGACTGATTATAACTAGGAGTCCAGGAAAATATTGCACTCCCATTCAAATTATCTGTAAATTCTGCCCCCTCTGGCTTGTTATCTATAGAAAATTTCAATTTTGATAAATCGCTGTCGCTATCATTTGCACTTACTGTAAATTGAAGCAGGATTCCTTCATCTACTGTTTTATCAAGTATGACATTGATAATTGGGGAATCAGGAGCACTTATGTTGAAACTTCTGCTTTGATTTGCGAAAACAGAATTTGTTCCGTCAGAACATTTAACATTCCATAAATAATTCCCATCTGCCAAATTGCTAACACCAAATTCTTCTTCAGTATTGTTCTGCGCTGTTCTATTGCTTTTAACAATATTATTCAAATAAAGGCTACATTGCAGTTCATCTGTATTGTCAATTGTTAAGAACTTGAATAAAACATCTCTCACATTAAACAAACTTTCATTTGCAGGACTGATTAATGTTACAATAGGGAGAACCATGTCTGCATTATTTGGAAGGTTTTTTGTAGGATGTTCAAATATTTGCCAATCTTCTTTTTTGTCAGTGTCGTTTCCATCTGGGTTTCTTCCTGCACTTTTTCCATCTCCAATAGAATCAAGATTATTTACCCCCCCTTCATCATATTTACCATAACTTATCTCATCTATCAAAATATCATGGCAATAAAGTTTTATTATATCTCCATCTGGCGATTCTTTATTCAATTTATTATCCCAATCTACAGCTAAAAATGCCTTTCCACTTATAGTTCCTGTTAAATCAAGATGATTTGTTTCTGTTCCATCTCTTAAAATACATGTGCTCAAATCAACACTTTTGTTTGATGGATTATAAACTTCCACCCAATCATATCCCTCTAAAGGATTAGGAACAAACTCATTTATCACGATTTTGGGAATAATATTAACATTAACATCTTTGTTTGAGCTTAAATTTCCATCACTTACACTTACTTTTACCTTGTATAGTCCAGCATTTCCTATTTGTGTCTGCCAGCTGAAAACACTTGCATTTTTTACAAATCTTGTGTCATTTATTGAGTAAGTTAAATTATCATTCTCAGGGTCTGTTGCTATAGCAGTTATCTCTGCTATCTGCCCCTCAACAGCATAAACATCTCCAATTGGTTGCAGAACAGGAGCATCATTCACAGCAAGAACAGTTAGGATTATGTTATTGCTGATATTATAAAGCCCTCCAGAATCTTCTGCTTTAAAAATCAGCCAATCATTACCATTCCAATTTTCAGTAACTGCAAAAGTCGCAATTCCATTAAAGATATTTACAGTTATGTTTTGGTCTGGTGAAGTGTCATAAACACTATAAATTAAAGTATCATTATCTGGGTCTGAAAAATACAGATTTAAATTCAAACTTGCGTTTGTATCTTCATTCCATGTTAAATTTGGAAGATTGCTCTTTAAAAAAGGAGCTTCATTTATACAATTTTTTAAACTATTAATTGCTCCTGGATTTATACTTGCATCATTATCATTGCAGTCTGTTCCGATACTGCTTGTTTCTTTATTGCATTGAAGTGTTGCATTTTCTATTTCATATCCAAGTTTGCAATAGCCATCTTTGTCTACATCTGCTAAATCCATTATATCACTGCAGTTTTCATTAACATGATTATAAGGAATTTCGGTTGCTCCTGGATGTATGTTTGCATTGCTGTCATTGCAGTCATCATCACTATAATAGCCGTCTTTATCTTTATCTTCGCCTAGTAAAACCCAATTTACAGTGTTAAGGAAAAGAGTTTTTGCATCTGACTTCCATTTGCTTGCCTGATAGGCTCCAAAAAATGCATTTCTTTCATTTAGAGGAATGTTTCTTTTAGTGCAACTTCCACTATCAAGCAAAAACGCATTCTTATTTAATATAAGCAGAACACTTCTATAATTGTAATTTTTATAGATTAAACTTTCTGCATTTAGTGCCTTACAACCTGTTAGATATCCTGTTTCCCCGTTTTCAGTATAAATATTTCTTTCTCCCAAGGTGAACTCATCTGTTATTTGATGTGTTATGTTTGTAATCACAACCTTTCCCGTGTCTGCAGTAAATCCACTTGCTTTGCTCAATCCCGCTCTTTGTGCAGCAGATTTGCTCAAGAAAATTGTTTTTTTGTTTTTGCTGTCAAAAATACTTCTGCTGTCTAAAATATCCTGTCCGACAATAATCAAATCATAACCCACTACATTAATTGAATCATCATCATCAAAAACACTAACATTATATCCCTCATTTATCAGCGCATTTTTTATTCCTGTTTCATCTCCATTAAAGTCCAAAGTGCTTTTTACTATATATGCCACTTTTCCCTGGCTCGCAGCAGCAAAACTAAAATTAACTAACAAACATGCTATTATAATTAAAAACAAAAATTTATTTTTCATTTTGTTGTTTTTCTCTTTCTTTAGGCTTCATTTTCTCCCCCTATTTCTTGATTTATTCTGCCTTCTTTTTTTTATCTTCTTAAGGATGATTATTAAAGCAATTAACAGGGCGATGGTTACTGCTAAGTTGAATAATAGCAATTTTGTATTATCACCTACTATATTCTTTATGCTATCCAGAGAAATTGCCCCTCCGGTTATTCCCATAGTATTACCATCATTTTCCCCATCTTGCATCTCTCCTTCCCCAGAAGCAATGATAATTATAGTAGAGCTAAGCCCAGCCCCATTTTTTCCGCCAATAGGCATAAAACCAACATTAATCTTGCTTTCAAAAGTGCCTTTTTTTGTTACATCTACGCTGAATTGGGCGTTTTTTTCCTTCCCTGCTTCAAGAATAAAACTTGTTTCTGCAAGTTTTATCTCCTTTTCTAAATCTCCTGTAACAGTCAAGGTTATATTCACCGGAACAGAATTCACATTTTTAACAAGAATAGACCTCTCAATAACATCACCTACCTCTGCTCTTAAAATCATCCTAGCATTTCCAATGCTCGCAGTTATTGCATAAACCGAATTAATTATCAAAATAAGCAAAATTACACTAAAAATTATATTTGCCCTGCTTTTTTCCATCATTTTATTTTATTAACTCTATGAGGACAAACACTTATTTTGCTATATAAACATTATTGCTCTTTTAAGCATATTTTTTGTAATTACTTCAACTTAATGAAGTTTTAATTATTCTCTAAACGTTTTGCTATAATTGCTTTATCGCCTGATTTAAATAAATAAATCTTTTCCACGCCAGTAAGTTCTCTCTCGTATTTTTTTCTTATCTTCCAATAGTCCTGTGGGATTAAATTAAACCTCAATTCAACTTCCTTGGCATTATGCTTTTTCAGATTTTCAATTATCTCATGGTCATTAAAATCACAACCATCAAGAACTTCAAATGAATTTCTGAAAAAAGGGCTTTTTGTCTGCTTTTCTGATGTCAAAAAACTAAATTTGTCTTTGTAGCAGAATTTTACTCCTGTTTCTTTTGCCAATTCTGAAATTAGTCCTGCCCTGTCTACTGCAGGGTCAATCTCATAAAGATATTTCAGAAGTTTTGGTTGCCCCACATTTTTCTTTTCTTTCTTATCTCCCTCCCCCCTAAGAACTTCTCTTTTGGGAAGAACTACTGCGCTTTTATCGCTTTTTTTCAAACCCCCGAGATAAATGGTTAATCTGTTTAGCTTTCCTCTGACTGAAATATACTCTTTCTCGCAGTCAAAGGGAATTTCTCTTATTTGCGGGGGGAATTCAATTGCAATCTTGTCTGTGATTTTGCTGTAAGCTTCAATCAACTTTTTTACATCTGGTTTTATGCTCTCAATCTTTCTTTCGTCTTCATTTATTGGTCTGTCTGTATCGCAAAAGATAATCTCGCAATCCTTCAGTTTATCTGCAACTTTCTTGTCTAAAGCATCTCCCAAAATGAATTTTATATTTTTCAAGCCAAGCGCTTCTGCATTTTTCTTTGCATTTTCCATTTTCTCTTTGTCAATTTCTACAGCATAAACCCTTTCGCACGTTTTTGCAAAAGAAAAAGTCTGGAAACCAATCCCGCATCCAATATCGGCAATAACTTTGCATTTCAGCCTTTCAGCCCGATAGTCTGCAACAACTTCCGGAGTTGCCCATCTTATATCCTCTTCATTGAAGAACAGCTTTCCTGCCTTAGAGTTTTTCTCAAGGGCTTTTTCAATAGGTTTTTTAATTGGTTTCTCCATTTTTTGTTCCTGGACTGATTTAATATAACATTTCAAAGATAATACTTAAATCTTGCGAGGGGGGAAGGGGAAGGATTAACTTTTTAAACTCCTGATTTATGTTATTTTTATCCCCTAGGGAAAAAGAGTTCTGATAAACAATATAAAATGGCGAAAA
The DNA here is from genome assembly GCA_018901675.1 of Nanobdellota archaeon. Lineage (GTDB taxonomy): Archaea > Nanobdellota > Nanobdellia > Pacearchaeales > GW2011-AR1 > JAHIEH01. The sequence continues at coordinate 9,321 of JAHIEH010000011.1, read as the reverse complement.
AAATCACGCCCCAACGATTAGAGAAATTATTAAATGGGCTTCCAACAGAAGAAGAAAGAGCAGCATTTGTTCGTGAATTCCCTAAAATATTTCCCAAAGAAAAAAGTTTGGAAGTTGCTGATTATTATAGAAAAAAGGGGCAAATGGTAAAACAAGCACTAGCCTTGGGGGGCGCTGGAGAGAAAGAGGAAGCATTAAAAACATATAAGAAAGCTTATAATATTGGAGAATTAGCCTTAAGATCTTATCATTTTTATGATAGAATAAGGTCCGGAGAGATAAGAGATATTGATGATCAAGAGCTATTCTTGGAATCTTTAGGCGGTATTTATGCTGCTTTTAATCCTGATGAAAAGAAATTCTTGGAAACCTCTCTTAACTTGATCATAACTTGTGAAGATGATTATGAAAATGAAAGAAAAGGAGAAGATGCAGAGGTTTATCTTGATTTTGCGGGGGTTCCTTTGTTTGATTCTTATGACCAACCAGAAAGAGGGCTTTTTTATTTGCTTTCAGAAAAAGAGGAAGATGAGTATATAAAAAATTGGTATGGCGCAGCTATTAGTAAAGAGGTTAAAGAAAAGCCTGGTAGTATAATAAACTTTTTAGAAAGATTTCCCCAAACAGGTAAAGAGAAAGATAAATCACAAATAGAAGTTGAAGGTAGATTCAAGACTGCAAGAAGAATGAGTAAAAAATTAGGATATGAATCATGGGAAGGAAATGGAGAAATACAAAAATTTTTAGAAGACTTTGAAGCATTTTCTTTATCACTAGATTGCCTCCCAGAATATAAGCGATTTGCAGCGTTATGGAGAGGGGATTTTATTAATGGGCGATGTTGGGGGTTGATGGATCAAATAGAGATGAATATGGAAGAGGAACAAAATGAAGATTCCAGAAAAGAGCTTGAAATATTGTGGAAACAATATAAGCCAATTTGCAAGTTATTAGGTGTAAAATCTCTTTGAACCATAATAGACTATAATAATTCTTAAAAATTCAAAAAACCCCTAATATCATGCAAGACAAAGCCCCTTCAAATAATTCCAGTAGAGAACAGGAATTAAGCGAACTTGTAAAGAAGATTGATGATTATTTAATTGAACATTTTAAGACTAAAGAAGGTTTTAAACTGGAGTTAATAGACAACATAAGTGTTCCAATATTAAAATTAATGTGTTATAATAAAACACAATTTGCAGTCATTCTTAATTTTGCAGAAGATTATGCAACCAAGGGATTAATCAATCACTGTTATAATATAAACCCAAAATTTGAGCCATTAGCAGAAAAATTAAGGGGAAATTCCCCTTCCAAGTTGATGATTACCGATTATGAGATGCAGGGAAAGGAATAAAATTTAAGAAATATCTTGAAAGTTTGTTAAGAAAGTATTAATTCTCAATAAATTAAGCAATCATTAAGCAACTCTTTTTATCTTGCCTTTTTTTAAGTCTAATAGGCTGTTATTGAATTGCTTTACTAAGTCAATATCTATTTTTTTTAAGATTACCATTTCATTTGTAGTATCTATTGCTACTATTGAACCTTCACCTAAGTTTAATTCATCCCTCATCTTTTGAGGAATTACAATTTGGCCTTTTGAACTTATCTTTGTGATGTCCATAAATCTAAACCACATTTTTTAGGGTGTGGTGCTTTTTGTGGTTTAATTTTGGATCATCCAAAAGTCCAAACAAATACTCAAGGACTTTTTGATGTCCATATTGTAAGAAAGTAAGATTTTCCTACTTTTAAATATTTTGCTCACTCCACCTCAAATCCCGCACTCTCAACATCACTGTTTTCCCTCTAACAAAAGATTTAAATAGTAATGTATTATAATATATTATAATATGGAAACTATAACAAAGCAGACAAGAGAGGTTGGAACCTCGGCAGGGGTTTTATTGCCTAGAAGCTGGCTAAACAAGCAGGTAGTTGTAACTCTTTTCGAGCCATCAAAAGAGAAGATTGCTCAGGACGTTTTTGAAATTATATTCAAGCATGATTTAAATGAAGAGGTAAAAGGGATGTATTTATTCGGCAGCTACTCAAGAGGGGATTTTGATTTTAATAGTGATATAGACATTTTAATTCTTACAAAAGATACAAATAAACTTATTAATCATAATAATTATGAAATTCTTTTAGTTTCAGAGAGTTCTTTTTCAAAAAACTTGCCAAATAACCTGAATTACTTAAGCATTCTAAAAGAGATGAGAGTTATTTTCAACAAAGAATTAATTGAGAAATATAGGATTAAAAAATACAAGTTCAATATTAAAAAAAGCCTCCCGGAGATGGATAGGATTTTTAAGATAAACAAAGATGCTGTAAAAATGTGCAAAGAGAATAACATGAATATCCCTGACGGCATTGTTTATTCTATGGTCTTAAGGTTAAGAGAGTTATACTTAATAAAATGCCTTTTTTCTAATCAAATTTACCATAAAAAAGATTTTTTAGAATTAGTGGGGGACAAAGTTTATTCGGCTTATTTTAGGATAAAAAGAAATGAGAAAGAATTAAATAATCTCCTCCCTGATGAATTAATAAGCACGTTAGATTTATCTGAAAAATGGTTAAAAGAGCTAAAAGGATAGAAAAAGGGATTGAAAGTTTAAAAAAAGAAATAGAATCGCATTTTGACAAAATTGAAGAAGATATTCTTGAAAAAAATATTGACAGGGGAAGGTATCATATCAAAGAAATAGATAGAAGCTTATTAAAAGCATTAGAAATCAAGATTAAAATTCTAGGAATAAAAGGCGATAATTCTGTCCTAATCTATAGGGAAAGGCTAGAAAAATTGAGAAAGAGTATAGGCTTAAACGAGTTTGAGTAAAGGCAAAGTCCGCTCATTGCCAACTCTTGAAAAGTCTCATCTATTAATTGACTTCAAACCCTACACTCTCCAAAAGGCTTTTAAATACTGCAGTGTTTGTAATAACAGCAATCTTCGGATTGTGAGTATGATCCCCGGTGATCGCAAGGTTGCCGGATGTTTATTTTTTTCTTAAAGGATATAATAGGCAATTTATAATGGAAGACACTTTGATCTTTGTTGATGATGGGTTCTTTGGGTTAGTTAAAAAGCATTTTCAAAAAACAGACGGAAAAGAGAAGAGATATTTACAAACCTTTAGAAATATTTGTAAAAAAGAAAATTTGAATTTAAAACATCTTTTTGTCTACACTTGCCCCCCATATCAAAGCCCAAATCCTACACAAAAAGAAGATTTCTTAATGAGCCGTTATCAAAATCCTCTTTTAAGGAAAGACATCAAAACCCCGAAAGTTTAACCAAAGTTAAACTAGAGTTTAATAATAGTAGTACTAAAGTTTAACTAAACATTAACTTTAGTAAGGTTTATAAACACTAATTCTTTTATTTCTCTATGTATATTGAAAGAGAAATTAAGGAGAAATTTGATAAGATAATAAAAGTTTATCCTGTTACAGCAATAGTTGGAGCAAGACAAGCAGGAAAAACCACTTTCCTGAAGGAGCAAGCACAAAAATTCAAGAACAATTATCTTTTATTTGATGATCCAGACATAAGGGAGTTATTTGATGAAGATATAAAAAAATTTGAAAAGCAGAATATAGAAGGCTATGAAATTTCTGTTTTAGATGAAGTTCAATACTGCAAAGATGCAGGAAAGAAGCTAAAATATCTTGCAGACAACAATAAAAAAATTTGGATAACCTCTTCCTCTGAAATATTGCTAAGCAAGGAAGTTTTATCTTACCTTGTTGGCAGAGTTTCTATAATCAAGCTTTATCCATTTTCAATAAATGAGTTTCTTAAATTAAAAAACTTAAAAGAGTTCTCTCAATCAACACTGAAAAGAGCGGTATGGGAACATATGACTTTTGGAGGCTATCCTAAAGTAACTTCTGTAGAAGAAATAGAGCTTAAGAAGACAATTCTCAAGGATTTATATGATACAATGGTTCTTAAGGACATTGCAAGAACTTTCTCAATAGCGGATATTTCATCATTGGAATTATTCACAAAATATCTCTCTATAAATATAGGAAATTTGGTATCCTATGATAGTTTATCAAGAGACATAAAGCTCTCTTTTCAAACTTTAAAGAAATACATAGATGCAATGGAAAAAAGTTATTTAATATCCAGAGTTCAGCCTTTTTATAAAAATAAAATTAAAGAGATAGTCAAACAGCCAAAAATATATTTTGTAGACACTGGCTTAAGAAATCTAATCTCAAAATCTTTCAACCAGCAACCAGAAGGTAATTTATTTGAAAATTATGTGTTTACTGAATTATTAAAAATGGGGTTTTCTCCGAAATACTGGAGAACCAAATCCAAAATGGAAGTGGATTTTGTGATAGAAAAAGACAATAATATTTTCCCTGTAGAAGTGAAAGTAAACGCAGAACAAGAAAAGGTAGAAAGAAATATGAGGGCTTTTATAGATGAATACAAACCAAAAATAGCAATTATCGTTTCATATGAAGGTAAAAAAGCAGAGGTTAAAATAGGCGATTGCAATGTCTTTTTTACAGATGTTTTAGGAATGAAAAAGATATTATCCAATGTGGACTAGCCCTTAATCCGCACCAAACAAAATATTCTTTATGTCCGAGTTTCCCGCTTCATCAACAGCCCTTATCAGCAAATCATGATTTCCTGATTTGAAAGATATCCGCTTCAGTCTCGTATCTCCATATTTATCACATCTTGTGCAGAGTGTTCTCCATTTAGGATTAAAAATAGAATTATCATAATACTCAAGGGTAATTTCCTCGGTTATTGAGATGTTAAAAGGAACCCTTCTTGTGTAATTAGCATTTGCAGGGGAATTAACTATTAATATGGGAGAAGTTGAATCAACTAAAACTCTTGTTTGCTTGGAAAGAACTTCATTTATAGAATCTTTTATTTTAAACTGATAATCTATATACCTTCCATTATAGCCAGATAAATCCAAATTTATTGAGCAATTTTTATTTTTTCCTGAAACACATCCAGTAAGATTTACTTCAGTATTATTAAAAATCACCGAAATTCTTTGTAAATTATCCTCACTATACTTAACATAAAACTTTGAACCATTTGTTACTGAATTTTTTCCTGGTTCTGTTTTTGAAATTATCGGCTCTTTTGAATCTATGAAGAAGCTAATATTTTGCTCATTCACGTTCCCATAAGAATCACTTGCCCTTATTGATATGTTATTCTGCCCTTCATTTAATGTTTTAGTTTTCTTCTTGCTAAAGCCGTATTCATTGCAATTACTGCAAAGCTCTGCAAACTTTGGTTTTTTGTCATTCCAGTTTTTGTACTCTATTCTCTCTACATCTTCTGTTGTAGTTATATTAAACAATATTTTTCTTGAGCCATAAGTTCCGTTCTGTGGAGAATAAACACTTAAGTTGAAAATTTTTTGTATTGTTATATTAAAAAACCATGTTAATTCAGAATTTCTTCCTGCTTTATCTGTAACATTAACAGTTACATTGTGCCAACCTAAACTTAAGTCTGAAACAGAGTTATGCCTCACAATCGCATCCAAATCTCCAGAATCAAATAAATTAATATCTGCTTTTTTACCATCCACAAGCAGATTGACTGTTGATTTATCAATCCCAGAATTGCTTTGGTATACCTCATCTAAAAGAGCTTGTATTGTAGGCTTTAAATTATTTACAACATTGCTTCCATTTGCAGGCTGTAAATTTTTGATTAAAGGATTTTTGAAATCAAATTTAAAAATTTGGCTTTGTTTTGGCTCTACTTTGCAACTAAGATTACTCCAATAATTTAATTCTAAAATCCCTCCAGTCACATTTCCATTATTTGGAGAATTTTCCAATCGAAATGGCATAACATAACCAAATATCCCCGTAGAATCCCACTGGTAATATAATTTAGTTGCATCTAAATTTATCAAACTAAACAATGGCTCTGTAACATACCATCCATTTAATCCATCTGGATTTGAAGGAATTGCAGAAAGTTGGGTTTTGTTATTAATGTAAAAGCTTTCAGTTCCATCCTTTTCTGTTCTGTTGAAACAATCCCTTGAATAAACTGTCCAGTTTACCTGATTGTTATTAATAGATAGTGTGTTTAACACATAACTATAATTATCGCCTAATTTTACTCCAGTAAAGTTTGTCCATGCTTCACTTGTAAGAACACTAAAAATAACTTCTTCAATACAAAAACCTGTTGCCTGAACCCTTAAAGTAACATTTTCTCCCTTTAAAATGCAAATAGGGGAAGAAGTTTTGTTTTCTATTAATGTTTTCTGATTTGGGAAATATTTTGTTTGTTCCTTAAAACTAAAATTGCCCGTCCCATCAGGAATTCTCTGCCATGTTTTATTGTCATTATCTGTGTCTTTAAACAACCCAAAACTATCTTCTAAAATGCGGTATTCATTAAACAAACTTAAACTTTGGTTCTCATTTGTTAATTGGCTTGTAAAATTATCAAAAACATAAAATCTTTTTTCTTCAATAACTGTCTCTGGAATTGTAAAATTTTTCCCATTCTTGTCCTGAATATACCAAAGTGTTATGTTAACAGAAGAGCCATCATTATACATCTCAACCCACTCATTCCCGGAGTCTGTTCCAACAGGGTTTAATTCAATTTCGTTGATAAAAACAGAGGCACTTATAATATTTATTGATAAAAATACAATTAAGAATAAAACCACCAATCCCCTTTTCATAAATAATAAAACCAGGTTCTATATTTAAACCCTATTTACTACTGTAAATTTACGAAAATCAAGAATTAAAATAAAACTAAATTAAAAAAACAAAAAGAATTAATTAAACCTGAAAAATTACCTCTTTGATTGTTTCAGAGTTTCCTACTTTATCTAAGATGTTTATCGTAATATTATGGTCGCCTCTGCTGAAAGTCCTGCTTTTCTTGCAAATTCCATTCTTGAGACTTGAGCACAAGACTTTTTCTTTTGGATTTTTATCTGTGTAATCAATGTAATTGATTTCATCAAAGTTCGGCTCGGTTACATTCAAGGAGAAAGTTACTTTTCTGCCATCCTTGTTCCAAAATGAGTCTGGATTGTTTAGTACAGGAGCACTAGTATCTACTTTGACTTTCTCTATTGCTTTTGAGTCTGTGTTTCCTGCTATATCTTCAATTGTAAGATTATACTCAATTTCCCTTCCATCATAAGCACTTAAGTCAACATCAAAGTAGCATTCTGTATATGACCGAGATTCTTCACAATTATTTAATTCCAGTCCAAGTTTAGGATTATATGAAAGAGTTACTTTATCTACATTCTCTTCTCTATATCTCATATAAAAAGTTCCATTTGTAAATCCTCTTCTTTTTGGCTCTATTTTGTAAATTTTAGGATCTATAGAGTCAATAAAAAATGTAATATTTTTAGCACCAAATTCTACTTCTCCATCAACTGCTCTTATTGATATATTATTCTCTCCTTCATCAAATGTTTTTGTTTTCTTTTTCTTATCACCATATTCATCACAATCTCTACACAAAGTTCTCCATCTTGGGAGCTTATCATAGAAATTAATATATTCTATTTTATCTACTTTTTGATAAACAGTTATATTCATTGGGATTTTATTAAAATTATAGATTTCACCCTGAACAGGAGAATACACATTCATCTCGGTTGGCAAAACATTCACAACTACATTTTGATAAGCAACATTTGCAACAGCCAAAACTCCGCTAATCAACAAAATTCCTATAAACATGAATAAAAATTCTTTTTTCATTTTTTTGTTTTCCATTTATACATTATTAATCCAATAATAGCCAATGCAATTAAAGGAATTAATATTTTTTTTACCTCCTTTTTACCTTCTATATCATCAACAGCACTTCCAGTTATCCCACTGGACTTTTCTGTGCTTATGTTTCCCTCTTTTTCAATATTACCTGCTAAGTTTTGAGTGTTTGTATTTAAGTTTGAATTATCTAAAGTTGTTAAACTTGGGGTTGCAGTTGTTTTAGCACTGCTTCCTCCACCACCTCCCCCTCCACCGGAGCTTCCAGAAGAAGTTTGTGCTGGTGGTTCGGAAATTATGACTTTTAACCAGATTCCAACTGCTACCCCCACATTTGTTTTTGTTGAACCCTCAAATATCATTATCCCCCTATAAGTTCCAGTAGTATCACCGTTTATACAAATCTCAACTTCTTTATTCCCCAATACTCTCCTTAAGGTGTCAGAATAATTAAGTATTAAACCATAATCTACCGCATTCACATTAAACTCTTTTGCATTCCATTCGCTATTATTTTGTTCAGACCAGTTATCATACACTCTAAAGTCTCTTGTAATTTCAGAAGTTATTGTAACATTAGAACAGCTCTCCTGGTTAATATTTAAACTATACTCTAACTGACTGGGACTAAAACCAATAGCTGAAGTGAGAACTAAGTTGAATATTAAAAAAATAAAAAATAAAAAATAAAGTTTCATTTTACAGATTTTTATGTAAATACCGGTGTTGCAGTTATTAAATAAGTAATAACTCCACTATGGCTTCCTGCAGGCGTTCCACTTGGAACATCTAAAATTGCATCTAATGTTATTGCGTTATAAGTACAAGGTGTTACACCATCAGTTATACAGTCCATATTTGCTGAAAAGGATTCTAATGCCCCAAAACTTGCTGCATCTGCTATTGAAACATCAATATTCCCAGAGAAAATATCTGTTACAGATAGAACACTTATACTAAAATCTTCATTACTCCCAACATCAGCGGTAAAAGTAATCGCATCATCTAACGGACGGGGAGTTCCAGGAGTAACTGATGGAAATGTAACAGTTCCGGGACTGATTGTCATAGAAGAAGTACCAGTAACCGGGACACTTACCCCCTGTGGAGCACTTGTAGCCATCACTATCCCAACAATACCTACCACTAACATCATCGCCAAGAAAACTAAAAGAAATTTCTTCATTTTTTAACCTCCTTTTTTATTTTATGAAGTATTGAAACTATTTGTCCTTTTAAATCCTATTCACCACTAAAAGTAACAGAAAACAAAAGAATTAGAATTTATTTTTTTAATCCGTGTAAGTCATAGGCACCCATTTAGGATAATAACCCCCTTTCTCTTTTTCCATCTAAAGTGTTATATTTATCAACTATCCTTAAACTCCAAACATCACTCTCTCAGTTGAAACAGCATTACCTGCTTCATCCATTATTTGAATATCAACAGCATGATTTCCTTTGCTGAAGGAAACTTTTTTCTCGCAAATGCCGTCTTTCAATCTTGTGCACAAGCTTCTCCATCTTGGGTTTCTGTCATTG
>JAHIEH010000078.1 GCA_018901675.1 Nanobdellota archaeon | reverse complement strand
TTTAGCGCCTTTTTCAACACCTAATCTTTTTATCAAATTTAATGCAGAATTAAGAGAACCCCCAGTTCCCTCATCTACCATATTTTCTAATGCCTGATTATTTCCATTATTATTCATTTTTAATATATTAACTTCATAGTGGTTATTTAAAAATATTGTTGTTGTTTATATGCTGTATCTTTTTACTACTTTAAAAAACAAAGATAATAAATTTTATATTGAGTTAGGGGGTATCTCCCATTTATCTGTTTTTTATAAAAGTAAGAATGTCAAGGGTTAATTTAGATTTATCTTCTCCAAAAAAGATTGTATGTTCAGAATTGGGATATTCTACTATTATTGGTTTTCTTCCGAATTTATTAAGGATTTTCTTTGTTTTTCGATTATCTACAATTTCATCTTTTCCAGCTAAAAAAACAAGCGAAGGAATTTCAATCTTATTCAGATTTTTTAATACATACTTATCAATTAATTTTGCTTCCCAAAAATCCTTTGCATCTAAATCATGGCTCCTTAATTTATCTTTTTGTAAGAATTCTAGATATTTTCTAGAAGAAGTGAACATCGTGTCTCTTTTTATTGGACTTGGGATTCTTTCACGAGAGCCAAAAAATCTAGCCCGGCCAATTTTTAATTTTTCTTTAAATGAAGGGCTTACTTTCACACTAAAGCCCGGAGACAGATAAATTAAAGAATCCACTTTATCAGGATTTTGTATTGCATATGCACTCGCGATTTTCGCTCCAAAGCATAATGAGGTAAGATGGACTTTTGCTCCAGGATTTTCAGTTTTTGCAATATTAACAGCATTATCTACATCATCTACCCATGATTGATAATTTCCAATTATTTTTGAATTTAATCCAGAACCCCTCCTGTCTAAACCATATGTAACAACATCTCCTGATAAAAGTTCATTAGCAACTTCACAAAACCACCCGCTATGGCTTTCTAATCCATTTAAATAAATTAAAATGTTCTTTGATTCTGGTTTTCCCAACCGGGAATAACTTAAATATTCATTATCCTCTGTTTTAAAATATTGGGTTCCAAAATGTTTTGAAACCTGCTCACCATGAAGTATAAATTCTAATCCTAAAACATCTTTTAAATTGTCCCGATATTCTTTCATCTTAAATCTCTTTTGCATTGATATTGTTTTTTCATCTTATTTTTGGGAATTTTATTTTTTATAAGGGTTTTCTTTATCTATCCACTCTTTTGTTTTTCTAAGCCCTTCATCAATGCTTACTCTTGGTTCATATCCCAAATCTTGTATTGTTTTTGAAATATCAAAATCTAAATTTAAGCTTAAAAATTTTAATCTCGTTTTTGTTAATACTGGCGGTTCTTTTTTTCCAGTGAGTCTTGCTGTTCTTTCTAAAACATTTGCGATAACTTTTGCAACTGGGACTGAAATATGCTTAGTTGGTCTTTTAAAACCCCATAAATCTGCAATTTTATAAAAAAATGTTTCAATATCCAATCCATTATTGTCAGTTACATTATAAATCTGCCCAATTGCTTTATCAGTTTGAGTTGATAAATAAACTGCATCTGCAAAATTTCCTGCATAAACAAGATTCATTTTATTTTTCCCATCTCCAATAAACATTACCCTTCCTTTTCCAAAATTCTCCAGCATTCTTTTCATTAATCTTCTGTCCTGGGGCCCATAAACAAATCCTGGCCTTAGAATTGTGGTGGGTAATCCACGATGCTCACTATATTCTCTAACCAGTTTTTCTGTTTCAATCTTGCTGTCTATATAATTATCATTGGCTTTTTCATAATTTACATCAACTCCTGTATGATAATGATTTCTCAATCCCATAACCCCTAAACTGCTTACAAAAACAAATCTATCTATCTTGTTTTCTAAGGAAGCATCTAATAAATTCTTTGTCCCCCTAACATTCACTTCAATAGATTCTTTTTTTCCTATCCATTCTCCTGTAATCGCGCCGGCATGAATTACTCTGTCTGATTTTGCAACTGCTTTTTTAACTGAATCATAATCCGTAAGGTCTCCGTAATGAATTTCCGCCCCTAATTTCTCTAAATAACTTGTATCACTTGATTTTCTTGCCAATCCAATAACATCTTCTCCTTCATTTCTAAATTTTTCAACTATATGGCTCCCGACAAAACCAGTAGCTCCTGTAATCAGGTTTTTCATTCTATCCTCATTACCTCTCTGATTTCTTTTCTTTTAGGAGAGGAATATTTTTCTTTTTCTAATGGATAGCCGACTGCAACCACGAATTTCGGCTCATATCCCTTTGGAATATTGAGAATTTTCTTTATTTTTTTCTGCCCATACCGCAAACTTAATGCCCTTGCAGTGCAGCAGCTTACTAATCCTAATTCTGTTGCTTTTAACATTAGATTTTCAGTCGCAAAACAAACAGATTCTTTTGCATAAACTCTTTTTTTTTCATAGCAAGGGACAATTAATGTTGCTGTTTCAAGAAAAGAGGTATCTTGGTCATAAATTGGAATGTTGGTAAGATGGAGCTTATTTGCTAATTTTACAACTTCTGTTGATTTATCATAAACTTTTCTAATCTCGTGTTTTTTTTCTTTATCTCTTACTATTGAGAAATACCATGGCTGTAAATTTAAGGCAGATGGCGCAAGTGCAGCTGCAGTTATCAATTGCTCTAAACTTTCATCTGGGATTTCTTTTTCTTCAAAATGCCTTACACTTCTTCTATCTTCAATTATTCCCATTTTTCCTAATTTCAGTTTTATTTTTTTCTCGTTTAGACTTTAATTTTTTTGAAAATCCCTGATTTAAAATTGGGAAAACATTTTTAGGACAGATTTCCTGCTCTCCCCTCTCAATTTGTTTAATCATAGAATAAATCTCATCATTTAAAGGGGTTGGAATAGAATATTCTGTTCCAAGGAGTATAATTTCTCCATTAATATAATCTATCTCTGTTTTCCTTCCTTTTCTCACATCCTGCAACATAGAACTTTCTACATCTCCAAACTTTCTCGATACTTGATTCAAAATCGCATTTGATAACTTAGAATATTTAAACACCCTGTTTATTAAGCCAGGGGAGCCAATAAGATTACCCAGTTTCTTAACGTCTTTTTTAACAATGGGATATCCCTCTTTATAAATATCCATAAAAAGATTTCTTGAATCTTTATCTTTAATTATCTCTCTTAAAGAATATCCGGTTATAGCACTTACTGGGTTTAAAGCAGAATTAATTAATAACTTGCTCCATAAATCCCCTTCTAGATTATTTGTTTTTTCTGCTTTTATCCCCCCTTTATTTAACATCCAAGTCCAAAAATCAATTTCTGAATCTGGTTTTTTATCTAATCTCCCAATAATATATTTTCCTTTTATTGCATTACGAATAAGCCCATCTTCCTCAACTTGACATGCAAAGCCAAATTCAACACCTCTTATGGCATTTGGTAATTTTTTAATTGTTTCTCTATCATACCCATTTTGCAGAATTAAAAAATTAATATCCTTAACTCTCTCATCTAAATATTTCAAAACTTCATCATTAGAATAGGATTTTGTGCTCAAGATAACATTTTCTAATTCCCCCTTGTCAATCTCATCAGGCATTTTTATGTTCACATCTATTAAATGTATAAGTTTTTCTGTATTGCCATAATCAATAATATTCAATTTATTTTTCTTTATATTCTCTACATATTCTTCATTTTTATCTATCAAAACAATATGTTCTTTTCCAAGTTTTTCAGTTAAATACCCTCCAATTAACCCGCCTATTGCTCCTGCACCAATAATATGTATTTTCTCAACCATCATAATTCTTAAATACCCCCATTTATAAGTTTTATTGTCTTGTAGTAACTTCAAGATAGCTACAGAAAAAATTAAGATGAAAAACTTAGAAAAAACTTTAAGAGCATTGACTGCAGGATTATTAATGACTTCTATTACTGGATGTGCCAGTCTGCCAAACCCAACACCAGGAGAATTTCCAGAAAAAGTAACTGTTGGTTTTCCATCTCTTTCTGCGATTATGCTTCTTGACGGCGGTTCACTCCAAACTCAACCTCTTTACAGGGAAAATGGAGAACAATATGGCTTCTCAATAACAAAAAAACATTGGTTGTTTGGAGAGGTAGCCACGCAAAAGATATCTGTTCCAGAAAACGCTAAAAATATTGGGATGAAGGCTTATACAAACCCTTTTAATACAAACTACTGGATTAGTTATGAAGTAGGTGAAGAGAAATATATGGAACATTATAAGATGTCTACAAATGCAAGAAAATGCAAATTTTCTGAAAAATATTTATGGGATAAAGGAAAAGGGGGAGAAAATTGGTTAAGATTAAAACCAAAAAGATTAAGATAACATTAAGATGCGTAAACTTTTTAATTATGCGAAAAAAGAATTTATCCATTATTTGAAAAAGAATAATGAGATTTTAGTGAGTGATACAACCTTGAGAGATGGTGAGCAAATGCCAGGAGTTTTTTATACTCCATCACAAAAATTAGAGATAGCTTCTTATCTTGCACAGATGGGAGTTCATTCTATTGACGCAGGTTTTCCAATCTGTTCTGAAGGTGAAAAACAAGGGGTTAAAGCAATTGCAAGTAATATCTCCCGATATAAAGGAATTCGTCCAATTATCACTACTTTATCCAGAGCTAAAAAAGAAGATATAGATGCTTCTTATGATTGTCTGAAAAATCTTAGTAAAATGAGAAGAGGTGTTTCAATATTTTTAGGAAGCTCGCCACAGCACAGGAAAAAACTTGGAAAAGAAAAAAAAGAAATTCTTCAATTAGCAACCGACTCAATCAACTATGCAAAACAATATTTTGATATTATCTCTTTTGCTCCAGAAGATGCTTCAAGAACAGAACTTGAATTTTTAGTTGAGCTTTACGCAGAAGCAATTAAAGCCGGAGCTTCAAATATTGGATTTACAGACACAGTTGGAATTTTAACACCAGAAGAAACAAAGAGCTATGTGACTCACATAAACAAAAATGTCAAAGGCATTGAAGATGTTTTATTTGCAATTCATTTTCATAATGATTTGGGGCTGGCTGTTGCTAATTCTTTAGCAGCAATAGAAACTGGTTATGTAAATGTTTTTCAGGGAACAATAGGGGGAATTGGTGAAAGGTCTGGAAACACTCCAATAGAGCCGATTGTTGTGGCTTTAAATTTAAAAGATTATCCAAAAAAAACTAAAATAAAAACACAAATGCTTTCTGGAGCATATAATCTCGTTAAAAAGTTCTCCCAAATACCTTTCAGCCCTTTCACTCCCATAGTTGGAGATAATATTTTTAAAACAGAAGCGGGGATTCATCAGGATGGAATTTTAAAATCTCCAGATTCATATGAGATTTTTCCTCCAGAATATGTGGGGGTTAAAAAAAGGGAGTTTGCTATTGGAAAACATTCGGGGAGACATGCTATTTTCGCAAAATTAGAAGAATTAGAATGTGATTTTAAGTGTAAAGAAGAGGAAATATATCGGGATATAAAGGATTACTGCGACAGCCATGGCAGTATTTCAGACGAAAAATTATTAAATACCTTCAACAACCTCATTCAAAACCGAGGTAAAATAAAATGAACTGTAAAAATTTTATAAAAATATTGCTGGCATCTGCAGTAATTGTTAATTCAACTGGCTGTGCAACAACTTATATAAAAAATTTAGAAGGTATTGTAAAAGAAGACCATAGAATAGTCCGTGCAGAACACCAAAAAGTGCAAAAACAGGAAAAAGTCCCCTTCCAACATATTGATACTCACCTGAATATTTCGGAAAAAAGAAAAATCAATCTTGAATTATATCTTTCAGAACAGCCATTTACAAATATTATTTTGCTTCCTACAATTGGAGAACCGGCATCATCTTTAAATGAATTCTCTTC
>JAHIEH010000010.1 GCA_018901675.1 Nanobdellota archaeon | reverse complement strand
TGAAGCCTCGCCATCGCTTATGATGTTTATTGTTTTTCCTTTGTCAATAAAAGTGCTATTGGCTACATCTAATATTTTTTTCATCTCTTCATCAATCATATCTTCTCCAACCCCCACTAAATCAGGCATTTCAAGAACTCTTTCATCCAATAAACTTTTTATCTTTAATGCCTCAAGCTCAAACCGTTTTATAGTTAAAGGTTTATCAATTGTTTCTCTTTTTACTTGCTTTGTTATGATAAACTTTCCTTGAAATCTTTTTTTCAATTCTTTTAGTTCTGCAAGCAAGCCATTCATAGCGAGACTTATCAGCGTACTCGAGTCAAAGATGATTGCTTTCATGATTTATTTATACTCCTTAATTTTTTTGGTAAATGAGGCATATCATTCATCGATTCCAGACACCAATTCTTAAAATTTTTATTCCAATATAAAACGCTTAATCCGGTATTATGTTGTCTAAAGCGAAGTAATTGTTTTTTAAGAGGAATCTGTAAAAGGTATCCCATAATAATCCTATTTGTAACTCCATGAGCTATGATTAAAATATTTTTATTTCTCTCTTTATCTATGGATAATTCTTTTAAAAATTTCTTTAATTTTCTTAATCTAAGGTTAAATAAAATTCTTATTCTGCTCTTAAGATTTTTACTCGCATACTCATCCAATTCCTCTAAACTAGATTTTATGGGGATATGAATTATTTTTGAAATAATCTCTCCGGTTTGCTTGCTTCTTATTAAATTACTGGTATAGATTTTATTTATCTTGATTTTTTGCCTCTTTAATTTTTTTCCTAGGAATTTTGCTTGAACCACCCCCTTTTTTGTGAGGGGGGTATCCTTTAGAATGGTTATTCCGGAATTATGTTCCGATTCTCCATGTCTTATTAAAATTATGTTCATCTAAACATCTCCATTGCAATTTTAATTCTGTCTTTAACATCTAAAGTTTTTCCAAAAGGGATATCGGATATCTCCCCTTTCTGCCCTATATAGCTAGATAAATCCCAAACACTAATTCCGAGAATTTTTGCAGTTTGCTCAAGAGAAATACCATGCTCATAAATTTTTGATGCCTTGTTTATAGAAGCTTTTTTGAAAACATCCTGAACATACTTTCTTAAATCTCCAGACAGGCTATTAATCGCTTTCCTTACTTCCCCCAAACTTTCCCTAACCCCCTCTTTATCCTCTTTTTTTATCGATTTTATTGTGTTATCTATAGAAGAAAGATATCTTCTGTAAAAATTTCCCCATCCATTAAATCCCCGATAATGTTTTCTCTCAATAATTTTGCTTAAAGAATAAACAATCACCGCCACAGCAATATTATCCGGATCTTGAGTTGTTGAGGCAGTATGAATAGTCATGTTGCTAAGCTCTTTTATCTTGACAACATCATCCTCTTTTATTGCCTGCTTTGTTCCCTCTAAAATATTTAAGACATTCTCCCCTTCTTGCATATTAAAATAACCTCCGGTTTTTTTAAATAATTTCCCCTAAGTTTGGCTTAAGGTTAATCAAATTAAGTTAAAATGGTTAATAAATGTTAAGTTTTTAAACCTAAGAATAAACCTTTTTTGTTATGAAGAAGATAGAAAGATTAATAGACAAATTAAATATATCTCAACGTGAAGGCATTTTTCAGGTTCCTGAAGAGGTGAGTGAAGATAAGGGGGTTCAAGGATGGTTAAAAAGATTATCTAATTTTGAACAAACTCCTTTAGTTGTTAAGGAAGAAACATATTATCAAGTAGGAATTGAAAAAAAATTGAACACCAGCAGAAGAATTATAACTGAAAAATTATCAAAATATGGGTTAATCAGGCCTCAAGGATCAGAAGATTTTGATTATATTGCTTGCGCTGTTTCTGAGCCAGTTTCTAATCTTTCTTTAACACAAGTGATAAGTTATGCGTTTAATCAGCCAATCGAGAGTATACTTGTTTCAGAAGATTTATTCTCAAGTAAAGAATTTTTAGAAAAATCTCCAAGTGAAAGAGTTAAAATATTATTTAATGCTTATAAGGGGAGTTGTTGGTTTGAACATTTTAGAAAAAAACAAGAGCAAATTGCCAAGGCAATCAAAAATCCACCAAAAATAATGAAGAATCAAAGAATATCTCGAGCAGATTTAGGAGATTATTTTATTTCAAGGATGGATAGCTCTAATAAGACAACTTTAGGCAAACTTTGTGATAAGGGATTTATTATTCCTGCTAATGGAAGTTTTAAATCTAAAAGCCTGAACAATTTAGTGGATAATGAAGGCCTTGCTCAATTGCTATCATTATTATACAGCATAGACAAAAGCGAGATTTTGATTAAAGATGATAATTATACAGAAGAGTTAGTATCTTCTTTTGTTTCTAAACGTCTCTTGCCTTATCTCGCAAAAACAGGTATAGATGAAAAAGCAAGATATACTGTTAGCCAATCATCACATCTAACGGGTATTTCTTATAGAAGGATATACCAGGCTGTACAAAAAGGAACTATTAACAATGTCTCTAAAAATAGTGATATAAAAATTAGGGGAGACGAATTGGTTATATACGCTTTAGGCAATCGAGATAAGTTAGTTTTTAGAGAAGAGGATGTTATGAATTTATTTGGTGTTGAAAATACGAGATTAGGCAGGAAATACCTCAAGCCCACTAATCATAGAACTTATTCCAAACATCATTATGTATTCCCTTTATATGACGAAGTAGCAAAAAAAGCAAAAATCTTGATGCTAGACAAATCTCGTGAAAAAGATAATTCAATAAAATTATCTGCTTTTAATAGAGAAATTTATCTTCCAGAGAGAATTCAGAGTGAGTATTGTGAGGTGTATGGATTGGACAAGTGGGATAACTATTGTTATGAACATATCCGAGAACAAATACATAATGGGCGATGTCTTGGAAATAAGATAGAAACAGATGATTTAATATTCAAGTTAGACGGAGAGATGATACGGTCTGTCAGGATGAGAGAATAAAACTTAAGAATTACAAATTTATTTCTTCACGCCTTTTTATAAACCAACCTCTGAAATAAAAGCAAAAACCACATGCCCCCATTAAAAAATGAAATTATCGTGGAGAGATAGAGATTAAGTGAGAAATAAACAAATGCAACAGCATACAATCCAATCGTGGTTAAAATTGATGTTTGTAGAGAAAGAAATCCTTTTTTATCTCTAAATCCAACATATACTTGATACACTAAGGAATATGCAAATAATACATTTACTATTGCTATAACCACATCTTGCCACATCTGCATTAATAAGGTTTTTAACTTATAAAATTATGTATAATCATGGCAAGAAAAGTAGTTTTATTAGATACCAACTTCATCCTAACCTGTGTAAAGCAAAAGATAGATTTCTTTTCTTATTTGGAAGAAGAAGGTTTCCAGATTTTAATTCCTTCAGAAGTTATAAAAGAATTAGAAAAGATTTCTTTATCCAAGCAAAAGCTTAGGTTTAGAGATGCCGCAAAACTATCTTTGGGATTGCTGAACAAAAACAAATTCAAAAGAGTAACTCTAAACGCAAAGAATACTGATTTAGGCATAATTAATTTTGCAAAACAAAATCCAAAATTGACTGTAGCCACGCTAGATAGAGATTTAAAAAACAAAATTACAAACAAAAAACTGATAATAAGAGGAAAAAAGAAGCTTGAGATTGTTTAAACTCCCCACGCAACCTTTAAATATTCAAGATTCGAATCTTGAAGAGTTAAAAGTTGGGAACAGCAACTTTTAAAAACCAATTTTTATTGTAATCCATATAACTAATATACACAAAATATTTCATAAAATGTTCTATTTAACCGAGGTCGAGGATCATGTAAGAGTAGAGCCTAAATTGTTTGGCTTGCCTACTATTGAGGCTGTGGAAAAACAATTGAAAGAGACATATACTGATTATTACGACCGAGAGCTTGGGAAAGTTATAGCGGTTATAGAAATTTTAAGTGTAGGAGATGGGGTTATAATTCCAGGAGACGGTGCTGCATATTACAATTCAACATTCAAGTTGCTTGTTTGGAAACCGGAAATTCAGGAGATTGTTTATGGTACAATCTCAGAAATAACTAACTTTGGTGCTTTTATAGATTTGGGGGTGATGAAAGGAATGATTCACATAAGTCAGACTATGGATGATTATGTAAGCTTCAGCAAGTCAAATACTTTGCTTGGAAAATCCAACAAAAGAAGCCTGAAAAAAGGAGATTTATGCTTAGCAAGAATAGTTGCTTTAAGTCATAGAGGCGATGAGCCGAAGATTGGGCTGACAATGAGACAACCTGGGCTTGGAAAGTTAGAATGGATAAAAGAAGAGCAAAGGAAAAAAGAAAGGGAGAATAAAATGGTGTTTAAATCAGAAGAAAAAATAGTCAAGGGAAAAAAGAAGTCAAAAGGTAAAAATGAGTAAACCAAAGGCGTGTAAAATTTGCAAAGCAATTCATGAAGGAGAAAAATGTCCTAATTGTGATTCGAGGGAATCAACAGAAAGTTTTAAAGGAAGGGTAATTGTCCTTCAGCCAGAGAATTCCGAAATAGCGAAAAAGCTGAATATAAAAAGTAAAGGGAGTTTTGCGATTAAAACAAAATAAATTAAGGAAGTTTATATATTCTCAAATGAAAATAATGAAAATAATCCAGGAAAAAGAAAACCCGTTATTCAAAAGGAAAGAGATAAAAATACTAGTAGAATCAGAATCAAACCCCTCTATTATTGAATCAGAAAAACAGCTTTCTGAAAAGTATTCCAGTCAAATAGATGCTATAAAGGTAACCAAAATTGGCGGGAAATTCGGGAGGGATACCTTTTTAATAAGTGCGAATATCTATTCCTCTAAAGAAGAAAGGGAAAAAACAGAGCCAAAGCTGTCAAAAAAACAGAAGCGTATAGCTGCAGAAAAAGAGGGAGCGAAATAAATAAGATGAAAATCCAAATTTTTAGTCAAAATGGGAAAAAATAAAAAGGGCGTAAAAAAAGGGAAAAAGCCGCACAAGAATAAGCCGACCAGCAAGAAATATACTAAATATAAGATAAACGATGGCAAGATAACAAGAGAAAAGTATTGCCCAAGATGCGGGCCTGGTGTTTTCCTAATGACACATAATGACCGGCTTTACTGTGGAAAATGCCATTATACTGAATTTGAGAGCAAAAGCAGTCCAAGTTAGTTCCAAATCTTAAGCATACTCCAACTTTAGTGCATAGTTCTGCAGAATCAGACAGATAATCAAATAAATATAATGCGTGGGGGCAAATACTAAAAAATAAATGCTCATTTCCACGACTTTTCAAATTTATAATATAAACCCTAGGAGGGGATTCAAGTCATTCAAATAGATTAACTTGAAGCCTCTCCTGGGGAAAAAGAGGTGATAAAATATACAATATGCAATAGTATATAAACTTTTCGTTTATGTTACCCTCAAAGAATGACAGCCAATAATGAATGTAAAGTAGTGATTAAAAGAGGGATAGTCTTTATAGAGAAGTGATTTATCTAACTTTTGTAGGCACTACAAAACAAAATATCTAGAGGATTATAGGCACTACATAGAATTGGAGGTTATCATATTTAGGCACTACTATTAGCATTTTTGATTTCTTAATTCAAACATTTTATAAAATCAAGATTATTCTGATAAGAAATGGATAAAAAAGAGATTAATCTTGAAAGTAATTCTGAAGAAACAAATGAGACAAAAAAAAATCTTCATAACTACATAAAACAAGAGCAGATTCATGGTTTGCTTTTTAGCCGAGAGATTGGCTGGCAGGAAATGATTTATGATTTAATCAATACAGAGCAGTTAGACCCTTGGGATGTGGACATAATTATTCTGACTGAAAAATACCTTGAAAAAGTCAGCCAATTGGAAGAAGCAGATTTTTTTATATCAAGCAAAGTTCTTCTTGCAGCATCCCTTCTTCTAAGGATAAAAACTGAAATTCTCCTTAATAAGTATATAAAAAGCATTGATGAGATTCTTTTTGGAAAGAAAGAAAGTGTAAAATACGGTTTAGAAAGGATAGAACTTGAAGAGGAGATTCCCTCCCTCATACTAAAAAGCCCTATTCCCAGGTTTAAAAAAGTAACCTTAAAAGAGCTTATGGATTCTTTAAACCAAGCGATAACCACTGAAAATAGAAGGATAAAAAAAGAGATATATGATAAAAATGCACTTAGAGACGTTTCTTTTTCTCTTCCAAAGAGGGAAATCAGTATCAAAGACAAAATCAAAGAAATATATGACCTAATTTTCAGTCATCTAGGAAAAGAAGAAAAGCATAAAATTTCTTTCACAGAACTTATTGGAAATAACAAGGAGGAGAGAATATTATCTTTTTCCCCGTTATTACATTTGGAAAACCAGAAGAAAGTTTGGCTTGAACAAAACGGTCATTTTGAAGAGATTCATGTCTGGCTAAAACATATTTATCTCAAACACAATCCAGACCCCTTTGCAGAATTGAGAGAAAATATAGAATATCAGAAAGAAGAAATGCAGGGCGAAGATGAAAGATTTGCAGAGAATTTTGATGAGGTTGAAGAAGATAGCAACAAGAAACAATCAGACGCAGAGCAGGAAAAACGGCATGAAAAGTTGAATAAGGAATTTGCTAATCCTCTCGGGGACTTTTTTGAGCTTGAGGGGAGTTAATAGTCTCGTGGGGGCGTTGAACCTAAAGGTTCATACTTCCAAAAGGCTTAAAAACTAGCTTCTGCTGTATTTCTTATGATATTCAAAGAAAGTTTCCTGAAGATGAAAGAGAATCTTTTGAATGACTCTTCTATATGCAAAGAAAACAGAAAGTTATTCAGAGAATTTTTTGATTGGGAAGAAAACAAGCTTAAGAGAATAAATGGATTAACTGCTCTTGATGAATCTACATACAAAACACTCTGCACTTATGTTACAAAATTCAGGAATGTAAATAAGTGGTTTAATAATAAGCCCTGGGTAAATCTAGACAAGAAAGACATTAAGAAAGTTTATGATGACCTGGAAGATGGAAAGATAAAAAACAAAAACGGAGAGAGATACGGAGATCTTAAAAGTTATTATGGAAAAGTTTTCAGAAGTAAACCTTTTGACATGGCTGGAAAAACTCATCTTGTAAGAGAAGTAATGGAGTTCTACAGAAGACCAAATAAAGAAGAAGTAAGATTTATTGAGCTT
>JAHIEH010000077.1 GCA_018901675.1 Nanobdellota archaeon | reverse complement strand
ATGGATTAATAACAAAAATACAACTAAAATAATAATCCCCCACACAAACCCTAAACTAACCTTAAAATATGTTATGGGGAAAATTCGTAGACTTTGAAGATTCCCAAAATCCAGAAAAACCAAACTATGTAAGTTGACAGCAACATAACTCACAACATTCATAAGTAGCAATATGCCTAAAAGTATTGGCAATATCCAGAATATACTTTTGATTAAACCTAAAAACACATCTTTGAATTTTAGCTCTCTTTTCTTAATCATATTTTTCTCCCTCTTTTAGTTAACGACTAATTTCCTGCATCATCAGCGTCATCACCAGTGTAAGTACTATCTGTCAAAAATATGCCCAATACCACCCATAAAGCAAAAAGCCAAATAACCCATAATAGAGAATTTTCATAACACGCATTAGAAAAATGAGCGATAAAAGGGAACACCCCTGCATAAAGTAAAGCAGATAATTCAAGTAAAGTAGATAATTCAAACAAAAGCTTAATTGAATCCCACCAAGTATCAGGTTTATTCTTCTTCATTTTCATTCTCCTTTTCCCTGCGAAATACCTGTTTTTAAGGATATTTCATGGTTTTCCAGGTTAAATTACTTAAAATTTTAAAGTTCATACTGCATAGAAATCTGCCTATTCTTTTTCTTTGCTTCTTCTAAAACATCTTCTTCTAAAGCATGTTTCATTTCTTTTGATTTGCCACATTATTTCTTATATAGTTTTTTGAAAGTTGTTTGAAAGTTTCCAGTTTTTTAAGCCGAGTTGTTTTGTTGTTTGTGTATTTTTTGTGATTGATTTTTGTTATGTGTTGTGGTTTTGTGTTTTTTGTTTGTTTTTGTTTTGTGATGTAATGAATATCAAAAAGTCCTTGTGTATTTCTGCGGGCTTTAGTCCGCAGTTTGTTAGGACTTTTGGATGCTCAGAAATGATGCATTTCTGACATTATAGTTACCACTTTTAAATGGTATTTAAACCTTTCTACTTAAATTGGGCAGATAACTTTCTTCCATCCTTTTTCATTCTTTATTTCCTTTATTTTAATAAGCCCTTTTTCTAAAAGTTTGTCCTTTACAACATTACCTTTTCTTGCGGATAATCCAATTGCTTTGTAAAGCTCAACTGTGCTTAAATTATGATTTGGATTCCCCCTGACAAATTCAAAAAATCTTTGCTCTTCTTTTGATAATTCTTTGGAAGATTCGCCTAGAATAAGGGGTTTAATCTCCCTACTCTCAGTATTATTAACCTCTCCATTAGACATAGAATCCTCTAAAAAACAGTTCATTGCTATTAAAACATTCAATTCTCCATTTTCAACTTCATTAGCATTTTTAAGCATGGCTCTTTCTATTTCTAAAAAGTTTATTCCTCTGGCAGACTGCTCTTTGATAAATTCATAAAAAACTTTCTGAACTGCATTCAGTCCTGGCAATTGTGTTTGTTTGGTTTCAACAGGCATTGCAATCTCTTCCTGCTTAAATTCTGCCTTTGGCTTAACAAAAGTATCTTTTGCCTTTGCAACTTCTTGTTTTTCTAAATCTGAATTTTCTTCTTCCAAAACGCCCTTCTGCATTAAAGCAAGATTAAATTCAGGGTCGGTTCCTTTTTCAAATCCAGTTTGCATAAGAATAGATTTAGCCCCATTAGAAACTTCTGAATCAGTGATACTTTCTCCCTGAATATTCATTAAAGGAACTTCAACTAAAAAAGGAAAATTGTATCTTTCTGAAAGCTTGACAATTGCAGAGCCTATTGGAAGATTTGTAAAAACTTCTTTTTTGTCATTAAGCTGCATAATCCCGCTGATATCCCAGACATCCTGGGGCAATTGCTGCTGAAAAGCTATATGAACTGCACTATTCCCCTTGACAGTATCGCTTAATTTGGAAATATGCTGGTCTAAACATATAAGGCTTATTCCATACTCTCTCATTTCCCTATAAATCACATCGGTAACAGATTCATTGACAAAATTAGGCTTATCTTTGAGAAAAATGTTATGGGCTTCGTCTACAAGAATTGCGTATTCAAAACAATTTTTTTTAGAATTGCATTTAACTTTCTTAAACTTGTAAATATAATTCAGGATAAATCCGCAAAAGAATTTTTTCTCAATATTCCCCAGAGAGTTAAGTTCGAATATCACCTTTCTATTCAGCAAATTCTCAACCGGAATTCTGTCATCTCCCTTGTAATTAACCACTTTTCCAAAATCCCCGAAAGTCAGGACAGTTGCAATTCTCAATGCGCTTTCCAGCCATGAAAATTCTCTTCCCTTTGCCTTTTCTAATTTCTGTTCTAAACACCATTTTATATTATTCCAAGTAGGATAATTTTCAGAACCCTGATAAACCCCCCACTCTTTAAATGACTCATCTAAAGTTTCCAAAAGGATTTTATGAACACCATAAGATACAAAAAAACTTTCTGTCAAAAGATCGCATAAAACACTAATCCATTCCTTCGGTGAAATCCCCTTTGGCGGCTCGTTGATATTCATCTTAAAAAAATTGCTTGTAGATTCATTTCCTATTGTAAAACAAGCTATAGAAGAATCCAATCTCATTAAAGGCCTGAAACTTTTCTTCCAGTCAAAAACTAAAAAAGGCTTGTCATTCTGAATAAAATCCTTAAGAATATTAAATGCTAAGTTTGTTTTCCCGCTTCCGCTCATCCCAGAGATGCAGACATGCCTTGGCCAATCTTTTTCTCTGAGCGCAAATGGAAAGAGTTTTTTTCCTGCATAACTTACTGTCGCAATAGGGTATTCTCCAGAAACAGCCTCTTCTGCTGGCGGTTCTAAAAGAACATTTTTATTCAATAAATCATTAAGATTTTTGTTGTATAAGGCGCTTAAAAAATGCACAATCTCTTCCTTCTCTTCCCTGTCTTCTGCAATAGAATATCTCAGGTAAATATTGTCTATTTTTTTTCCAAATATCGGCTTCAGTTTTCTGCATATCTCTTCAATGTTTAACTGCCTTTGAATCATTTTACTCGCCCTCCAGTATCTCGCTTAACATTTTGATTCTGGCTTCTCTTTCACTAAGCTCTCTCTGATTTTCCCTCATTTCTTTTTTCAGCAAAGCGATATCCTTCCAGCAGCCGATTTTCTCATTCAATTGAAGCTCAGCAATTTCCATTTTTTTCTGCCTTAAATCATTCTTTGTTTTGATAATCTCTTTTAATTTATCAGGGTCTTTAGGAAGTATTCCCTCACACTCGGTGATAAAATTGTTTAATTCTGTTTTAAGCTGCTCGCCATCTTCAAAAATATCCTCGCTTAAGGTTTCCCTGTTCTCTATTAGGTTTTGAATCTCAGAAATCAAGCTTTTAAGAGAGTTTATTTTCTCAACTCCCAAATTGTCTATTGCTTCTTTATTCAGAGGTTTTCCTGTTTTTTCAGGGTTTTTCAAATAGGAATACCCTTCTTTTAAAAGTGAAATATCTTCTTTTTCCATGAAATCTCAATAAAAACGTTATTTATAAACCTTTCTATGTTGTAATCACTACAGAATAACAACTATCTCAGAGAAGTTTAATGGTTCTAAATGAAGATTTAACAAAGAAAAACTTTATAACAATTGATTGGATATCCTTTATATGCCATATGATATATTAATTGGAAGGAGTGAAGCTGACAAAAAAGCCTTCGGCAGCAAAGGGCTTGTTTTTATCGGAAGGGGTTATGTAAAAATGGGGCAATATACTTCTTTAAGCAATAACATTTTTATGGATGTTGCAAGAAGCCATGTAATTTTAGTGGCTGGAAAAAGAGGTTCGGGAAAATCTTACTCAATTGGTGTCATCGCAGAAGAGCTTTCAAATCTTCCAAAAGAAACTTCCCAAAATATAGCTTCTTTAATATTTGATACAATGGGAATTTATTGGACAATGAAATTCAAAAATCAAAAAGACAAAAGCTTGTTAGAAGAATGGCAGCTTAAACCCCAGAATCTCCCTGTTAAAATTTTTATTCCAGTAGGGCATTATGAGGAATATCTTGAAAAAGGAATCCCAGCAGATGAACCATTTGCTTTAGCTGTAAGTGAGATGGACTCTGAAGACTGGATTTTAACTTTTGGACTGGATATAATAAGCCCAGTAGCAGTTTTGATAGAGAGAACAATAACAAATTTAAAAGAAAAAGAAAACTTTGATTTAGCAGATATTATTTTAAATTTGCAGAAAGATGAAAGAACCAACCAAGAAACAAAAAATGCGGCTATCGGTTTGTTTGAAGCAGCAAAAACATGGGGGATATTTGCTGAACAAAATGAGCAAGCAACTCGGGTGAAAGATTTAATTTCAGGAGGGGTAACAAGCGTGTTAGATTTAAGCGTTTACAATGCAGTAGGTGCATTTAATATTCGCGCATTAGTAATAAGCTTAGTTTCTAGAAAGATTTTCGATCAAAGAATGACTGCCAGAAAAAAAGAAGAGGTGGATATAGTTTCATCTGGCATGGAATACAATTCATTAGAAGAAAAAAGAGAATACCCTCTTGTATGGATTTTTATTGATGAAGCTCATGAATTTCTTCCTCTGCAAGGAAAGACAATTGCAACAGATGCGTTGATACAATTGTTAAGAGAAGGCAGACAGCCAGGAATTTCCCTTGTCCTAGCAACCCAGCAACCAGGGCAAATTCATAGGGATGTAATGACACAGTCAGATATTGTTATAAGCCATAGGGTTACAAGCCAGCCGGACTTAGAAGCATTAAATTATATTATGCAGACTTATGTAATGGAAAGCATTAAGAAGCATATGGATGACCTTCCAGATTTAAAAGGAAGTGCAATTATTCTGGATGATAATTCAGAGAGGATTTATCCTATGAGAATCCGCCCGAGATTCACCTGGCATGGCGGTGAAGCACCAACAGCGGTTAGGATAGAAAAGAAATTGTAAAAAGAATTCTGCTCGGCAAATACACCACATATTATTAATCACCAATCTTATTATCTAAATTATCTTCAAGTCCCCTCTCACTCTAAACTTATAACCAACAAAATTTTGTTCAATTTCTGTGCAGAGGCACAGTTTTTAATTTTGTGGTATTAAAATTAGGATATCACAAAGTCTATTCTAATCCTAATTTTATAAGGTGCAATTTCCCCGGCTTCTTTAATTTTAAGAATTTTGATTTTCTTTTTTGCTGTTTTTGCTTCGGTTTTTATCTTATTAACAATCGCTTCTGTACTTTCCGTCTTACAGCCAATGAAATCTTTCTGCTGTCTGCGTGAAGATGCAGCCCAAGATTTCGTGGCGCCAAAATTTTTCTTTGGAAAATTTTTAGCGAAATCATAATAATAAATTCTTGTTCCTTTTTTGCTTAAATTAAAAGCCTGCTTCAAAAAACTGTCTTTTAATTGTGGGCGTGGCATAACGATAACATCAAACTTCTTTCCATGTTTTTTTAATTTTTCAGCAACTCTTTTTATGTCTCCTGGAAGCAGTTCAATCTTGCCTTTCAGTTTGTTTAATTCAATATTCAACTTCCCATATTTGTTGGCATCTCGGTTAAGCTCATTGCTATAAACTTTTTTTGCTTTAGAGTTCTTGGCAATTGCAACAGAAAAAGGCCCAACACCCGCAAACATAACTAAAACTTCATCTCCTGCTTTTATTTTTGAGGAAATCTCTTTTCTCTCTCCAGCAAGGCGCGGAGAAAAATAGGTTTTATCAATATTAAACCTGAAAATGCATCCGTTCTCTTTATATAAAACTTCTTTGGTATTCTCACCAGCAAGGAATGCTGTCTTCATTTTCCTCAGTCTTCCTTTAAATCTGCCTGTCTTCTCTAAAATTGTTTTAATTTGTTTTTGCTCTTTTAACAAATTTAGAGCAAATTTTTTCCTGTCCTTTTTTGGGGTTCCTGCTGGAAATTTGACTAATGCAACACTCCCAAGAATATCAAAAGCTCTGATTTTGTTTTTCATAAACTAAGTACACAAAATAAGTATAAAAAGCTAATTAAAAACTGAGATGTATTGTAATCTAACAAATTGTTAACAGTTAAGATAAGCAAAATCATTAAGCAAGAAACCACCGGCTTATTTAATCGTGTTATATTTACCCTACTAATTAATTAAAAAATAATTCTTTTGCGACAGCACTAATTTATGTCTTGTTTTAAATTTATACAAGCCGGTTAAAACAGCGTCTTCTGCTTGTTTTTCTCACTCGCATCTTTCAATCTTTCAATCTGTTTCTCAATCCTTTCCAAAGAAAAATCATGCTCTTCAACAAGAATTTGCTTTATCTTTTTTTCGTCTAATTTTTTAAACTTAAATTCTGCATCTACCACTTTTGGCTTGTGAAACAATTCAAAAATCTCCTGCCAGTCAAACTGCAAACCTTCCGGCAGATTATCCATCTGCCCCTGAACTGACTTAAAAATAAAAATCGGCTGTTTATACTGCTTAACAATGCCTAATGCTCTTTTCTGCCCTATCCCAGGAATGCCTTTGGGATTATAATCAGTTCCGGCGAGTATTCCCAAACATATCAACTGGTCCAAATTTATATCAAGGAAATTCAAAACTTTTTCCAGTTCGATTATCTCCGGCTTAATCTCAACCCAGCCAGTCATTGTTTTCCTTTTTCTTGCTAAAGTTAAATTTTGTATTAATCTTGGAGTGCCAAACAGCAAAGAATCATAATCCTGGCTTGCAACTGCAAAAGCATTTTTTCTTTTAGTTAAATAAGACGCTTCTGACTCTCCCTCTGAAGGAGCCTGAACAACTGCAATCCCCATTGCTTCTAAAAGCTCCTTGCTGTCTGCAATCATTTCATCATCTAATCTTGCCAATTGGCTGCTGTAACGCTTCATTGCGTCTATGTCCTCTTCTGCTTTTGCAATTTCATATTTTTCTTTAGCTGCATCTCTTACAGCTTTTCTCTCCTCATGTATCTTGCCTTTTAATTTAGGTGGTTTCCCATCAAAAACATAAACAAGTTTTATGCCTTCTTCGATAAGAGCCACATTCCTGTAAAACAAACCGGATAAATGGCTTGTAATTCTTTTCTTATTATCCATCAAAGGAGTTCCATCTGGCTGTCGTATAGTGGATATAAACTGGTAAAGTGTATTAAAAGCGTCAACGCAAAGAGTTTTGCCTTTTAATTCTTCTATATTCAGTTCCCTTCTTGGAACAATGTCTCTTATGTTTAATCCCATGAATATTAAAGAAAAGCAGAATTAATAAAATTATCCACAATATCTAGGTTTTGTTTTATCAAGAATATCACCCAGATTTAATTGCCTTTCTTGCCTTTCTGGTTCTTTGACAACCGAAGTAGGCGCAACAATCAAAACAAGCTTGCCTTCATCAAATGCCTCTCTTCTTTTCCTAGCAGTATCGATTCTATCTTTCAAAACACGATAAATTTGCTGAGGTTTGCACATTTCAATATCTTCAGGACCATTTGGTGTTTTCAGCCTCTCAATTCCATAAATATCCCGAAGCAAATCTATTTGTCCTTGGACATTAGAATTAAGAGCATTGTTATGCTCAAGAATAGCATTATCTTGATGGTAATCATCCAATTTATATTCTTTTTTTGCCATAAAACTCCAACTCAAAAACTATATTTAAATCTTTCTATTTTGTTACCCCCCTAAAGTAACTAACTAATTATAAAGGTTAAACTATATAAATCAAAAACTCTACAAATAATTATGCAGACAAACTTTATCCCAATAGATTATGACTCCTTTGACTGGCAGGGCAGAAATTACATCAAAGTTATCGGCAGAAATGAAAAAGGCAAAAGAATCTGTGTTATTGACAGTTTTGAGCCTTATTTCTGGGCAATTTTAAAGCCAAATTTAAATGAAAGCCAAATAAAAAAACTTCAGGAGAAAGTCCAAAAAATCAGTTTTGAAAATGCAGGCAGGCAGGT
>JAHIEH010000076.1 GCA_018901675.1 Nanobdellota archaeon | reverse complement strand
GTTAGATAAGATGAGGGATGTTCTCCAGCAGTTGAATGTAAAGCAGTTAATCCTTGTAAGCCATGAGGCAAAAATAGAAAGTTTTGTTGAAAACATCATAAGGTTTAAGAAAGATGGCGGGGTTACAAGGGTGGAGAAATAGAATAACAAACCAAAACCTTTTTAAATAATACTTTCTCTTATCTTTTAGGTTCTGGAGGTTTTCTGGCATATATTAAAAGAAAATTAAAATGGATAACGAATTAAAAAATTTAATCTTGAAAACAGGGACAAGCATATTAGGAATTGCCTGCAAAGATGGCGTAATCATGGCTGCGGACAGACAAACCAGCCTTGGAGAAAGCATAGTAGCAAGTAAAAAGACGCTTAAGGTGGTGAAGATAAATGATTATGTAGCTATTGCAGAAGCAGGTGTTGTTTCTGACATTCAATTGTTAATCAAACTTTTAAGGGCAGAGTTAAGGCTTAAGGAGCTTAAATCCCGTTCAAGGCCTACAGTAAAACAATCAGCGAACTTAATGGCCAGTTTAGTTTATAATAATATAAGAAAATATTCTACAATTCCAGGGATAACTGCATTTCTTATAGCCGGATTTGACAAGAACGGCTCTACAAAATTATTCTCTTTAGACCCCGCAGGAGCACTGATGGAAGAAGAAGAATATTATTCCAATGGTTCTGGACAGACATTCATTCTCGGATTGTTAGAAAGGCAATACAAAAAAGACATGACAATAAAACAAGGAGTTGAATTAGCAATAGAATGCCTTAAATCTTCAACTCAAAGGGATATGGGAAGCGGTTATGGAATCGATGTTTTTTCAATTACTAAAGACGGCATAAAAAGAGAGGTTTCACAGGAAATTCAGTCAGTATATAAAGACGAATAATTAGATTATGTCCATAATTGAAAACTGCATCATTTATGATGCAGTTAATATTAAGCAGTTTTCAATTTGGAGCATCCAAAAGTCCAGAACAGACCACACCTCTTAAGGTGTGGTAAAACTCAGGGACTTTTTGATTACTTTTTGATAAAACATTGGGTGTTATAAATCTTAATTTATAGTTAACATAAAATATGGATACATTGAAAACAAGAAATTTTCAAGCATAAATGTTTTGAAAGAATCTAAACCAAACATTCATACAATGAAAACAAGAAACACTAAAAAACCAATGGTTTTTGGTGCCCCGAAAACTAATAGTTTTCGAGGTTTTCAAGCATCCATCTTTAAAAAATAAAAGACTAAAAAAATGGATATATTAAAAACAATAATAGATGACCTTCCAGGTTATATAACTGAAGCAAGCTTTGAAGGGGCAAACATAGTTCTCTACACAGAAAATGAAAAATTCTTCAAAGAAGGAGAAGGAAAGATAAAAGAGATAGTTAACAAAATAAAAAAAAGGATTGAGCTTAGGGCAGACCAAAAAATTCTTCATGGCCAAGAAGAAGTGGAAAAGCAGATAAGGGAAATAGTTCCAAAAGAAGCAGAAATAACAAACATACTTTTTGATTTTCACAGAAGCATTGTTACAATTGAAGCAAAAAAACCCGGGCTTGTGATAGGCAAACAAGGAAGTATCTTAGACGAGATAAAAAGAAAAACATTGTGGATTCCGCAGATACAAAGGTCTCCTGCAATAAAAAGCAAAATAACCGAGAATATCAGAGAAGTTCTTTATGCTAACAACGATTACAGAAGAAAATTCCTTAATTCTATTGGGAAGCTAATCTATAAGGAATGGAACCCTGAAAAAGTGAATGAGTGGATTAGGCTGACTTTTTTAGGAGGGGCAAGGCAGGTAGGAAGGTCCTGCATTCTTTTGCAAACTCCAGTATCAAAAATACTTCTTGATTGTGGGATAGATGTTGCTTCTCAAGGCACAGATAAATTCCCCCACTTAGACATTCCAGAATTTAATCTTCAGGAGATAGACGCAGTTATAATCAGCCATGCTCATCTTGACCATGTTGGCTTGCTTCCTTATCTTTACAAAATGGGGTATGAAGGCCCTGTTTATATGACTCCGCCTACAAGAGATATTGCCGCTTTGCTGGCTTTAGATTTTATTGGCGTTGCATACAAGCAGGCAGCACAACCATTGTTTAATTCAACAGACATTAAAGAGATGGTAAAACATAGCATTTGTTTGAATTATAATGAAGTTACTGATGTGACCCCAGATATAAGGCTTACTTTTTACAATTCAGGCCATGCTTTAGGCGGAGCAATGGTTCACTTAAATATTGGCAATGGTTTGCATAATCTTCTTTATACAGGTGATTTTAAATATGGAAAGTCAAGACTTTTAGACCCTGCAGTTGTAAGTTTTCCAAGATTGGAAACAGTGATTACAGA
This sequence comes from Nanobdellota archaeon, assembly GCA_018901675.1. GTDB lineage: Archaea > Nanobdellota > Nanobdellia > Pacearchaeales > GW2011-AR1 > JAHIEH01. The sequence continues at coordinate 1,680 of JAHIEH010000076.1, read as the reverse complement.
ATCAACTTATGGGGCAAAAGAAGATGACCTTCCCCCGAGGAGAGAATCAGAAGAAAAACTTATTGAGATTATCAACCAGACAATAGAAAAAAAAGGCAAAGTTTTAATTCCAGAATTGGGATTAGGAAGAGCCCAGGAAACCATGCTTATTATTGAGGATGCAATCAAGTCAGGGCAAATAAAAAATATCCCCGTTTATATCGATGGAATGATATGGGATATCAATGCTATTCATACTGCATATCCTGATTTTTTGAGCAACAATGTCCGCTCTTTAATATTTCAGGACAAGAACCCATTTGTTTCAGATATATTTTTGAGAGTCGGCTCTCCTTTAGAAAGAAAACAGGTGATTGAAGGGGGCCCCTGCATTGTTTTAGCTACTTCAGGTATGTTAGTCGGAGGAGCTTCAGTTGAATATTTCCGGGAATTTGCCGGCAATAAAAACAATGCTATAATTTTTGTTTGTTATCAGGGAATTGGCTCTCTTGGAAGGCAGGTTCAAGAAGGGATTAAAGAAACAAGGATGATGGCTGATGGAAGAGAAGAAAATGTTCAAATTAATTTTCAAATCCACACAATTGAGGGGCTTACAGCACACTCTGGAAGAAATGAGCTTTTGGCTTTTTTCAATCATATAAAGCCAAAGCCGAAAAGAATAGTAATCAATCACGGTGAAGTTTCAAAGTCTCTTGATTTAGCATCTTCTCTTTACAAATGGGAAAGGATTGAAACAAATGTTCCAAGAACATTGGAAACTTTAAGGTTGAGATAATTCTAAAAAAGATTATAATTTACCTATTTTAAATAAACAATAAGAAAAAAGTTGGCAGATAGATAGTTAAAATATTAATAGGATATCTCATAAAACCTATTGTGTGGTACGGACGATAAAAACAAAGTTTTATAAATTCATAAGATTAAATAGATTTATGAAAAGCAAACTTGCAATTGTAAGCTTTATTCTTGGTTTAATTTCCTTAACTCCTCTTCTCTTATGGATCGCTTCAAATGGTGGTGAAATAATCGTTTTTGTATTATCTACGGGATGGTCAATTCTTGGTATTATTCTTCTTGTACCTTGTGTAGGATTAATCACCGGAATAATCTCAATCTTTGTAATAAGGCGAAATAAGATTGGTGGAATTTGGTTTTCTATTTTTGGAATACTCCTCTCACTTGTAGGATTTTTAATATTATTTATTATCTTTTTAGCTATTGGTCAAGCCATAAGTAATGTTTTCTCCTAAACTTAGATTTACTCCTTTTTTCTTTTTAGAAAAAGTAAATTAAATATTCATTTTTCATTTCTACTTTCAACTGCCTTATGCCATAAAATATGTCCTTCCAATTTCATATTTAATCTCTCAAATCCTATACTTAATTTCCAAGTTAATCCAAGATTAAATATTAAAAGGGCAATTATCAGGCTTTCAGTTTGCCAACTCCCGCCAAATATTGCTCTTAGAAGTTGATAAGCTATGAATAACCCTAATAAAATAAGTAATATATCCACCCACTTTAATTTCATGATTTTTTCAACCACCTAAAAATTGTTTTTTAATTAAATATATAATTAGTAAAATTATTAGGATTATTATAATTGTAGATAACCACCAATCTAACCCCTTTTTCATATAATATCATATTATTGATTGTATATAAATTTTTTCAATTCTC
>JAHIEH010000075.1 GCA_018901675.1 Nanobdellota archaeon | reverse complement strand
CTTTTCTTAGTTTCTTGGAAGGATTGTATACCCATAACACTCCTTTGTGTCCATCAACAATCAGTCCTTTCTCCTCTAAATACTTTAAAGTTAGATTAAGGGTTTGGTGCATAATTTTCGTAGGAAGCCTTCTTTTAATTTCTTCTCTGTCTATAGTTGTATCTGCATTCTGTAACACCTTCTCTACCATAAGCACTGTTCTTAAACTAGGATAGTGAATTATTTGAATATCTTTATACATTTTCATATAAATATGTATATAAACTTATATATAAATGTTTCTATATAATCTAATTTTTAAAATTTATAAAGGAGTTATCTTTTAGAATAATATGGAAATAGAGGACCGGTTTGACTTTTCTAAAGAAACTAAAAAAAATATTGCAAGTTCTGAGGCAGAAATAAAATCAGGAAAAACAATTTCTCTTGAGGATATAAAAAGAGGGATGAAATAACTACTAAAATTATACAAAGCATTGGGTATTAATTACAAATCTCTTGCCTGCAATGTTCTTCTTCCATTTGCCTTTGCCCTCTTAATGCCTTCTCTTAAGATATCCTCTGCTTTTTTCCCCAGCTCCAGCTCAACTTCATCAGCCACGCTGCTTATTGCTTTTTCTTTGTCAAGCTCTCTTACAACTTTTCTTATGTTTGACTTTATGATTAATGCCATTTTTTATTGTTTTGATTTAACTATATACCATTTTAACCTTAACCCGCTTATCGAATATAACTTAACTGATTATTCTTTATCCTACTTCTTTAGCCACTTTTACTTGATTAATAACTACTTCTTCTCTTCACTTGCATCTTCCGGCTTCATAAATGGGAACAATATAACATCTCTCATTGAATTTTGATTTGTGAACAGCATGACTAATCTGTCTATTCCAATTCCAACACCACATGCAGGTGGCATCCCATATTTTAAAGCCTCAACAAAATCATTGTCAGTGGGCATTGCTTCTTTGTTGCCTTTTTTTCTTTCATTTTCCTGCTCTTTAAAATGCTCTTCCTGTATTTTAGGGTCATTCAGCTCAGAGTATGCTCTTGCTAATTCCATCCCACCAACAAATGGCTGGAAAATTTCTGCTTTGCTCTTGTCTTCAGCTTTTGTCTTTGCAAGAGGCGCAAGTTCTATCGGGTAATCAGTCAAAAAAGTAGGCTGAATTAGTTTTTCCCTGAAAAGTTTTAATAATTCATCAGGAAGATTTACTTTAGTTATTCCATCAAAATTAAGATTGTGTTTTTTTGCGATTTTCTTTGCGTCTTCATCATTTTTAATTTTGCTGATGTCTTCATTTAAATATTTTTTAATTGCTTCTGAAAGAGACATTTTTTTCCACTTGCCAAAGTCAATCTTCTGCCCTTGATACTCTATGATTGTTTTTCCATAAAGTTTTTTTGCAATAAGTTTCATTAACTCTTCAAAAAGTCTCATACCTTCATTATAATCTGCATATGCCTGATACCATTCAACTGTCATGTGCTCAGGATTATGCTGTTTGTCAACTCCCTCGTTTCTGAATTTTTTTGTTATTTCATAAACTCTTTCAAATCCACCTACTAAAGCTTTTTTTAAGTACAATTCCGGGGCGATGCTTAAATACAAATCAGAGTTGTATGCATCGCAATGAGTTTTGAATGGCTTTGCATTAGCCCCCCCATAAACACTCTGCAGCAAAGAGGTTTCAACTTCTACAAATTTATTATCTGCCATAAATTCTCTTATAACTCTGATAATCGCAGCTTTTTTCAAAAAAACTTCCTTTATTTCAGGGTTCATTATCAAGTCAAGATATCTTTTTCTGTATCTTTCCTCTTTGTCCTGCAAGCCGTGCCATTTTTCAGGCAGAGGCAGAACACTTTTGCTTAGAAGCTCTATTTTACTGACAAGAATTGAAAGTTGTTTTGTTTTAGTCTTAAAAATTTTTCCCTCTATCCCAGCAAAATCGCCGATATCCATATATTTTCTAAAAAACTCTTTTTGTTTTTCAGGAGTCTCTTTATCCTGAAATACTATTTGTATTTTTCCGCCATCATCCTGCAAATCGCAAAAAATAATTCTCCCTATGTCTCTTTTGCTTAGAATTCTGCCTGCAGTTTTTACTTTCTTCCCCATCTTTGACTTTAAACATGTTGCAATGCTGTCTTCTTTGTCAAACTTGTTCGGATAGAGGCTGATTTTCTGCTTAACCAGCTCATCAATCTTTCTCCCCCTCTCTTTTATCATCTCTTCTTCTCTTCCCATGATATATACATATATTTTTGATTTAAATATTTAATTAAAGCAAGGATGGGGGTCATGAAAAGGTTAAGGGAGGTTATTTTTAAATAGGCTTAATAGTTAATCGATTTATGAACTATAAATATATCTCAAAAGGATTCTTGATTAAAGAGTATGAAGCAAAACGCAGGTCTGCAATTAGTATTGCTAAAGAATTAGGCTGTGGAGAGACAACGATTTTTAGAGCCTTAGAATTTTGCAAAATCAAGAGAAGAACCTCTAAGGAAAATCAAAATCCCTTGTTTGGGAAGGAACCATCTAAAGAAGAATTAATAGAACAGCATTACCCCCAACATCTTTCTATAAATAAAATTGCAGAAAAATATGATACCTCTTTGGGAAATATGAAGAGATTATTTGATAAATATAAGATAAGAACAAAATCTCATAATGAAATGATAAGACCAAAAGATTATATAGAACCAACCCGCGAACAATTAAGAGAATGGCTCTATGAAAAAGGATTAACTACAACACAAATTGGCAAAATCCTGGGCGTAACTTCAGCTACAATCAGAAATCTATTTATTAAAAAAGGTATACCTCTTAAAAAGACAATAAAAGATAAAAAACCTAAGGGTTTCTGGACTAAGGAGAGAGTTATAAATAATATTAAAGAGCTTAATAATTCTAAAATAAATTTATCTGCCAAATTTATGAGCGATAATTATGGGAAATTATTCAAAGGAGCATTAAAGGAATTTGGAACTTGGGGAAATGCAGTAAATTCTGCTGAAATAGACTATAAAAAAATAAAAGACAAATATTATAAATATTTGTGTGAGGATGGTCACAGAGTTCTGTCTATACCTGAAATGCAAGTTGCCAATTGGTTATATAAAAATGGTATAGAGTATGAATATGAACCTTTAATTTCTAAAATGAGAAAATTTAAAGGGGATTTTAAGGTGGGTAAGTTTTGGATAGAAGTTTTAGGTGGTTGGGCATATAAAGAAGCAAGAGGCAAAGAGTATAAAAAAAGATTTGATGAAAAGATAAGCACCTTTCAACAAAAAAATAAAGATGGTACGGTTGATTGTTTTGGAGAAGAAATTGAACAATATAAACCCTACTTTGATAATGCTCCCGCGATTTTAATAAAATTAATCCCAAAAAATAATCAATTGAAAGAAAAACAGCTAACTGAACAGACAGGGTTTTTGTTAACATTGGATAACAAAACTAATGTTAAAGAAAAGTTTTCTCATCTTTGACAATATCAATTTTTAGCGGGAGAACCTTAACTAAGGTTAATCATCTCGTGGGGGCGTTTAATTAAGAGTATTCATATCATAAACGAAAGATATATAAATATATAACCTTTGTAGATAATATGCTAAAAATACCGCTGCAAACAAAATTGAAACGAGAAGTTCATAGGAAGATAGCTTATGCTCAAGACTTGATCGTAAAAGAAGTTTATTCTGTTTTTGATAAAGCAGTCTTGCATGGAGGAACCGCTATTTGGAGATGTTATAATGGAAAGAGATTTTCAGAAGATTTGGATTTTTATCTGCCTAATGATAAGAAAAAGATAGAAGTTTTATTTGAAAATCTAAAAAAAGCCGGCTTTGAGATTAAAAAGAAAAAAATTTCAGAAAAGAGTCTCTATTCTGAATTAGAAATAAATGGGCTCTCAGTGAGTTTAGAAGCGACTTTTCAAAGAATTTCCGGAATAATCTGCGATTATGAAATGTCTGACGGGAATATCATCTCGGTCTATAGCTTGACTCCTGAATCGTTTTTGGTTGAAAAGTCAAAGACATATTTGAAGAGGTTTAAAGTTAGGGATTTGTGGGATGTTTTCTTTTTGCTGAAAATTATTGATAATCCTAAAGAAGTAAAAGAGATTGGAAATTTAATTAAGGATTATAAGAAACCTCTTGATGAAGAAGATTTGAAAGTTATCTTGCTTGAAGGTATAGTCCCTTCTGCAGATGAAATGGTTGAGTATATAAAACGAAAATGGGAAAACAAATATATCTAGAAAAAATAAGGGCATTATTTGAGAAAAGTCCTGCCGTAGATTTTAAGTCCTTGGAAAGGATAATTGGCAAAACAAAAAATAGTAATTATGCTAAATTATTAGTTCATAATCTGCTAAAAAAAGGAAAAATAAAAAAAATAGGAAAGGGCATTTATACTAAGCATGATGAGATATCTTTGGCAGTTTTCTCTTTTAAGCCGGCTTATCTTGGTTTGCAAAGCGCCTTGAGCCATCATAGAATTTGGGAACAGGAAACGATTCCGGTTATTATTACTGCAAAAAAAGTTAGAAGGGGCGTAAGAAGTGTAATGGGCAGAAATATTTTGTTAAGAAATATCAATAAAAAGTATTTTTTTGGATTAGAGTACATGGAAGAAGGTAATTTTTATCTCCCTTATTCAGATTTAGAGAAAACTTTCATCGATATGGTTGTTTTTAATCAAAAAATTGATGAAGATGCCTTGAAAAAGATAAAAAAGAAAATTAACAAAAGAAAATTGCTAAATTATTTAAAAAGATATCCCATGAAAATCAGAGAACGAGTCACAAAATTATGTTAACCACCAATTTTTGCAAAGTTACACTTTAATCCCCCCAACTATCTCTTTTAGAAACAATTGGATATCCTTCTTTCCATTTAAGAAAACATAAGAAACTTTATATTTATTTAATAAAGATTTATATTTATGATAGTAACCTTCTTTTTTTCTGTAACTACGAGCAAATTTTATCAAATCACACATCTCCCTAAAGGACTCTCTAGATTTTCCCCTTAAAATATATCTCTTAAAAATCCTCCATGACAATATATTTGGAGAAGATTCGAGCAATATTATCATGTCGGACTTCTTTATTGAATCATTTACCCATGAGCTATAAACTCCTTCAACAATCCATTTTTCTTTGGAGGTTAGTTTTTTCAGTTCTTTTTTCATGCTCTTAATTGTTCTTTTTTTTGTATACTTCTTTAACCAGAAAATATCATCTAAATCAAAACAGGGAATTTTTAACAAACCCGATAATTTTTTTGCTAAATAAGATTTTCCGCTCCCGGAAATTCCTAAAACATGAATCTTTTTTAGAATCCCTTTTTTATTTGAGTATTTCATGAATAGATAATAAAATATTTATTTATTAATCTTATTGTATTAAGTTATTTATCAATATCCCTCGGAGAACATTAACCTGTGGTTTAATATCCTGCTACTGCCTTACACTCTAATCTTCCCATCTTGAAAATCTCTTAAAACCATTCTTGCAACCCTGTCTGTATCCACAAGATTTCCTCTCTTAAGAATATGCTTTTTCCTTCCGAATTCCTCGATTAGAACTTCAGGATTACCCTCAGCATTAATATTGTAGAATTTTTCAAATATCCCTGGATATTGCTTAATCAAGCTGTATAACACCCCCTCTGGATCCTTTATTTTATCCCAAGTTCTTACATTAATCTGTGCATGTTTTACCAAATCCTTACTGCTTAAATTTGAATTTTCATATGAAGGGATAACTCCTGGAGTGTCAATTAGATAGATATTATCGCTTAATTTTAATTTTTGTATTCCTTTTGTAAATCCCGACTCCGGGGCGACTCTTGTTGATTTTTTTCCAACTAAAATATTTATTATTGAAGATTTGCCGGTATTAGGATAGCCAATTATCCCTACTTCTATTCGCCCTTTCTCCATCTTGCTTGCTTCAATCTTTATTTTTGCTCTTAATTCCCTGGCGCCTTTTCTGTCTTTGCATGAAACAAGGATAAATGGATAAATTCTTTTTTCTCTTAATTCCTTTGTAAGTTTTCCAGAATCAACTAAGTCGGATTTATTCAAAACAAAGATAAGTTTTTTCCCCCCGTCTAAAATTTTTTTCTCAATCTCAAGATTTCTTGTTTCCTGCCAGAACCTTGAATCTAAAATCTCAAGAATTATATCTGATTGTATCATTACCTGCTTTGCTATCTCTGGAAATTCTATTCTGTGCTGGTTGTTGGAGTCAATAATCCCGGTCCTCCTGCATGAAAAAGAATATCTTACTCTCATGTTCTTTTAAATAACTTTTAGTTTAAAATCTCCTTCCCCTTCCAGAACTGGAATTCCCACTTCTTCCTCTAAAACTTGGAGAGTTTTTCCTGCCCCCAATTCTTCTCCCTCCTGTCCCCTCCTGTCGTCTATTCCCAAAACTTCCATGCTCCCTTCCTCCATCTTTTTCTGTATTCCTTTGCCCATATCTTCTATTGCCCGCATTTCCCTGGGTTCTGCTATGGCTTCTAAAATCTCTGCCTCCAAAATTTCTATCAGGTCTTCTCCCAAAACTTCTGTTCATTCCTGATTCAGTAGCTCTAACAAAAACTTTTTCAAATTCAGGCAGCGAAATTTGCTCAATCTTTAAGGAAGAATCCCTGTTTACTTGTCTAAAATTGTCATAATCCCTCTCAGATAAGAGGGTTATAGCTTTCCCGTCTTTTCCAGCTCTCGCGGTTCTTCCAATCCTGTGAATATATTCTGTGCTTGTTTTAGGGGAATCATAATTATAAACATGGGAAACATTTTTTATGTCCAACCCTCTGGCAGCAACATCAGTGCAGACTAAAATAAATTTCTCACTATTGTGAAAATGGTCAAGTACTTTTTTTCTTTGGTTTTGGTTCAGGTCTCCGTGCAAAGTTAGTGCATCAAAGCCAGATCTCTTCAAATTGTCTCCTGTAAAATCTGCAGTTCTCTTTGTATTGCAGAAAACCATCACAAGTTTTGAATTTTCTTTTTTAAGAAGATGCACTAAAAGAGAAAACTTCTCCTTTGTTGGAACATCATAAAAAAATTGTTTTAATTTAGATGGGTCAACATAGGATTCTGCAGAAACATTTATCGGGCTAACCATATATCTTTTTGCTATTCTCTCTATATCTTCCGAAATAGTTGCAGAAAACAGCAAAGTTTGCCGGTTTTTAGGGCAGTGATGGACTATATCTGTTACATCATCAATAAATCCCATATCCAGCATTCTATCTGCTTCATCTAATACTAAGATTTTGATTTTTGAGAAATTAATTGTCTTTCTTGAAATATGATCAAGAATTCTTCCTGGAGTGCCTATAGCAACATCTGCTTTTTTTAAATCTTCCATTTGGGGAATCAACGAAACTCCCCCATAAACCGTAACAATTTTTAAAGAACTGTATTTTGAGAAAATTTTAAAATATTTTGCATTCTGCTCTGCAAGCTCTCTTGTCGGAGTCAATACTAATACCTGCAGCCCTTCCCCGGTTTTTATTTTTTCAATAATTGGAGCCCCAAAAGCCAGCGTTTTCCCCGAGCCAGTTGCACTTTCTGCTATCACATCTTTCCCAGCTAAAGCTAGAGGAATCACTTTTTCCTGAATTTCCGTTGGTTCATTAAAACCAATTTCCTCAAGAGTTCTAAGCAAATTCTTGCTTAAACCCAGTTCTTTAAAGTTTTTCATGTCAATAAATCTTTTTTTGATTTTAGATTTTTGATCATCCAGAAAACCACTAAATTCACTCAAGGTTTTCTTGATGTTTCTAAATTAAAAACAAAAGTGCTCTTTTAAGCTTATGCTATGGGGAAATTGAAAATAAGTTGATGATTATGATTAACTTCGGAAAACAGAAATGTTTAATTAAACTAAGTATTTATAAATCTTTTACACATAATTATAATATGGTTAATAAGACCGCTCTTACAATTGTAGTAAGTATAATCTTGACAATTTTGATTATATCCCTTGTAAACGTGGGTTTAAGCCTTTTTTTAGAGGGTCCCAATTATG
>JAHIEH010000074.1 GCA_018901675.1 Nanobdellota archaeon | reverse complement strand
CCATAACAATCTTTATAAGTTAAATTTGGGATTATTTATCATGGCAAATGGTGGTGAGATATGGACAGAAAAATATCGCCCGATAAACTTCTCTGAATTAGTAGGGCAGGATAATATTGTAAAAAGAGTTGAATCATTAACCAATTCACTAAACATCCCCCACTTGCTGTTTGCAGGGCCAGCAGGAACAGGTAAATCCACTTTGGCATTAATAATTGTAAAGCATCTCTACGAGAAAAACTGGAGTGAAAATTATCTTGAGCTTAACGCAAGTGATGAAAGAGGGATAAATATTGTAAGAGAGAAAGTGAAGACTTTCGCAAGAACAAAATCTCTTGGCCAAGTCCCATTCAAAGTTATTTTTCTTGATGAAGCAGACGCCTTAACTCCAGAAGCCCAGCAGGCTTTAAGAAGAATTATGGAGAATTATTCTTCCACATGCCGTTTTATACTTTCCTGCAACTATTCAAGCAAAATTATAGACCCTATACAGAGCAGATGCGCCATCTTCCGTTTCAAGCTTCTAGAAAAAAAAGACATAGAAAAAAGGCTTAAAGTTATTGCAGAAGGTGAGAAACTTACAATAAACGAAGAAACAATTGAAACTTTGTATGAAGCAAGTGAAGGAGACTGCAGAAAAGCGATTAACATAGTGCAGGCAACAGCTTCTGTATCACCAAGCATCACTTCAGATTTAGTTTTAACACTAATGTCTAACGCCAAGCCCAAAGATATCAAAGTTGTTCTTGATTATGCATTATCAGGAGACTTTGTAACTGCAAGAGAAAAACTCTTGGATATAATGCTTAAAGAATCAATCTCAGGTCAGGAAGTGATTAAAGCTATCCAAAAAGAAATCTGGAATCTTCAAGTAGAGCCAGACTTAAAAATGAAACTCATAGAAAAAACAGGTGAAACCGAGTTTAGAATTATTGAAGGTTCAGATACTTTCATACAATTACAATCTCTGCTAGCCAGTTTTGTGCTTGCGGGATTGGGGAAATAAATTAAGATGGATATTCATCCTTTAGATTCAAGAGTAGACCACACATTAAAAGTGATATTTTACCGCCAATTTCATGAATCCCACAAAGAGATGTTTATTTACCACCTAAATGATTATGTGACCCAAGAAATGGAATTTGTTGAGGCAGGTGTGAGAAACGCAGTAGATAAAGGTGAAAAATATATAAATGAGTTTATAAAAGAGAATAGTGAATATATCGAATTAAAAGATCAAAAAAACAATGTGCCACCACACCTTAAAAGGTGTGGTTTGATTGGCACTTGTTTTTAGGATGCTCAGAAATTAAAACCAGTAAGTTACGACCCAATTCTTCAGAATTGGGTTTTAATTTATGAACATAAAAAATAAAAATGCCTTACAAAAAAATTATATCAGTACGTGACTGTAATTATAAATCACACACCCAAGATTGTGATGACCGCACTTGTGGCTACTATTGTGAAATAGAAGGGATACATTATTGCGGTTGGGGCAAAGAACCAAAAATTCTTGAACAAACACTTAAAGAGAAAAGGTGCAGGCTAAAGGATAAACAACCCTCGGAAAATCCGTCTATAAAATGTTTAGAGGAAATTTTTAAACATGCCGTGGTGTGAAAAATATAGGCCAACTTCATTCAGTGAAGTTAAGGGGCAGGACTTTGCAATTGAGAATCTGAAAAGATTTATACAAACATTTGGAAGCGGAAAAAATGCAATCATTCTTCACGGCCCTCCTGGAACAGGAAAAACTTCTCTTGCTTATGCTGCAGCAAAAGAAACTGATTCAGAGATTTTCGAGTTAAATGCAAGCGACTTAAGAAATCGGCAAAAACTCGAAGAGGTTCTAAAACCGGCAATTGAACAGAAATCAATAACAAAAAAAAGAAAAATAATCCTTATAGATGAAGTAGACGGCCTTTCAACCACAGAGAGGGGGGGTTTGCCTGAACTTTTGTATTTGATAACAAAAACCAAATGCCCTATGATAATAACTGCTAACAATGTATGGGATAGGAGATTCAGCCTGTTAAGGCAGAAATCAGAGCTTATAAAACTGAAAGAAGTGGAATATAAAATAATCAAAGATATCCTAATATCTATTTTAAGAAAAGAAGGGCTCTTTGTTGACAATGAAATTTTAACAAGCATATCAATAAAAGCAAAAGGTGATATTCGTGCTGCGATAAACGACTTGCAGACTTTAGCCCATACAAAAGAGATAACCATTGAGTCAATTGATGAAAGAAACAAAGAAGTAGACATCTTCAATGTATTAAAGATGGTATTCAAAGGCAAGCCGACAAAAGACATTTTAGAAGTCTATGACTCAGTAAATTTGTCATTAGACGAAATTTTTTTGTGGATTGAAGAAAATATCCCTGCTGAATACCAAGGAAAAGAATTGGCGAGGGCATATGAATATTTAAGCAAGGCAGATGTTTTCAAAGGCAGAATTTACAAGCAGCAATACTGGAGATTTTTAATTTATGAAAACATTCTCTTAAGTTATGGAATTTCCTCTTCAAAGACGCAAATCAAAGATGGCTTTACTGCATACAAAAGACCATCAAGAATTTTAAAAATATGGCTTAATAACCAGAGGATTGCAAAAAAGAAAAGCATTGCAGAGAAATATGCAAAACACGTCCATATTGGCGGCAAAAGAGCGCTTCAAGAGTTTGCAATAATAAAACAAATCATAAAATCAAATCCTTTAATCCAGAAACAATTAAAACTGGACGATGATGAAACTGCTTATTTGGATAGGTGAATTATTTTAAGAGTGGGTTAGTAAGGAGGCGTATAAATTATCACTTCGATTAGACAACCTCGCCGATTTTATACTATTAGCTAAATATGCTACCTCTGCATCGTTAGATGAAGAACAAATGTTAGTTATAGGACAGACTTAATAGATTGTAATTGCATATCCAGAGTTTAATAACATAATTAGCTAATTGATGCTTATCCCCATAGCCAATAACACTGATAATTCCTTTTTAGTATGTCAAGAACCATACAATAAATTGTATGGCGTGTCTGGTTCTTGAGCATGCTCCAGAATTGTTTTTATTATCTCACGAACTAAAGTAGGGAGTTTGCATAAAAAACAATTCTGGACATATCAAAAATATTTATAAAGAATAAAGGAGTATAAGAAATATAAGAAAATGAACAAAAAAGCTCAAGCCTCTATTCATATAATCGTCGGGATATTGCTATTAGCTGGCGGGGTGTCTTATCTTGTTAATCAATCTGGATTGGGGTTAGTATTAGCTTCTTTAGGGTTATTAATAGAAGCGATAGTAAATTGGATAGGTAAAATAATATGATAGAACTAATAACTAAAAATGTAATAATTGGGGTTACAATAATAGTCTTAAATTCAGTCCCGCTTATATTGAAAAAATATGGGCTAATTCCATTAACAGTAACAATTTCATTGCTATTAGCTATATTTGGGAACTATGTGCTCCCTTAAGATTTTTCTTTTAAGATAAACTTATATCATATCCTAAAAAGTTATTAAAATCTTGGTAAAAAAAGATATCTACTTTGTGTAAACAAATGTATACTAAAGGTTACCTATTCTAACGAGCACTTTTTAATAATCCTCATTAATCTTTATCTTCTCTATCTCTTTTTTGAGGTTTGGCAGATCTTTCTCTATTATATTCCAAACTCTGTCCATACTTACTCCAAAATAAACATGGCTTAATACATCTCTGAGTCCAGCAATTTTTCTAAATGGAATTTCTGGATGCTTTTCTCTGAAAGAGTTAGGAATGTTCTTAGCAGCTTCTCCAATTATTTCTAGACTCCTTATTATAGCATTTTGCATGAGCTTATTGCTCTCAAATTTTTCTTTAGTCAGTGCTTTAGAAAAAGATTCTATATCTTTTATATTGTCTAGAATGTCTTGAATAAATAAATTGATATCTCTTTTCATAGTATGGAAATTTGTTGTTTATTTAGTTCAAATTTACATAATTGAAAAATTATCAAATTTTTCATATTATTTTTATCTCTTCATTTAAAATACGATTCTTTATTAATGGTTTAATCACAGAATATTCTACCAAATCTACTTTTTTCCCTAAAACCTCTTCTAATTTCATCTTTAATGCTATAAAACCAAGTAAGCTCATCTCGCTATCATTAATTTCAACAGCTATATCAATATCACTATTTTTATTTTGTTCACCTCTTGAATAACTGCCAAAAATACCGGCTTTACTAACTTTATTTTTCTTTAAGACTTCGGTTATTTTGGATTTAATCCTTTCTATTTCTTTGTTTGGTTTTATTTTTTTAGATAATAATTTTTCATCTGCTTTCTTTTCTTTCCTTAGAAGTTCTAAATTTGACATACCAAAACCAAGATATAATCTTTTTTTTGAGATTTTATTGCCATTTCTTATAGAGATAACCCTATAATAATATTTTTTACCATTAATATTCCTAATTTCAGTATATGCCATAATAACCTTATGTCTACATTATTTTTAAATCTTTCTATGTAGACACAAAGAAGTATTGAATATGGACCTGCTCGGGATTGAACCGTGGAGAGCTCGGTGTAAACGAATATAATTCTGAAGTTTTAACAATAACTGCATTTCACTTAATATTTAGAATACCATTATCAGAATTCATCTTTCCCCCTATCCCCTTAAGAGAGTTATCAGCAGCTTGCACTTGCTGAACCAGAACTTGCCCCAGCACCAAACCCGGCAGAAGAACTTGAAGTGCTTAATGTTTGTTTGCATTCTGCAGGAGCTGTGTTAAAGGCAGAGCATATTGTAGTTTTAACAGCATCAGGACTTCTTCCTGAATCTGCCTTAACCCCATTGATTATCAAAGTTGGTGAGCCAGAAACACTCTTGCTGTTTGCATTTGCAACTTCTGCATTATACAATTTTTCTCCTTCTGAAGCAATACAAGAATCTATTTTCTTGCCATCAATTCCTAATTTGGTATAAATAGCATTCAATTTAGGAGCAAGACAGGTTGCATCTCCATTACAGCTGCCAACAGAGGTATCTGCTGCAAATGTACTTATATAATTCAAGAATTTGCCAGGATAATTTTTCTCAATGCATAATTGCCTTTCTGCTTCCACTTTTTCAAAATTCCCATGCATTGCACCTATCTGCCTGATTTTAAAGTTAATTTTGTTTCCAAGAAGATTAACTGCTGGAAGGATAGCTTTTTCCATCTGCAATCCATAAGGGCAGTAAGTAAACACATATAATTCTACTATTGGCTTGTCTGATTTTTTAATATCAGCAGCAGGTTGTGCTTCAGCATTAGAAGTATCAGTTGATGAAACAATTGGCTGTAAAGAAGCCATGTATTTTCCGTCTTTAGTAGCATAAACAGGGATTGTTTCCCCTTGAAATTCAACATCTATTTTATATAAACCAGACTCAGTTGAAACATCTTTTAATACAACTTCGCTTGGAGCATTTTCGTTTAAATAAGCAACAAGATTTCCAGCAACATTATTGCCTGAAACTGCAAATCCAGTCAACCCTCCAGAAGAGACATTAAAGTATAACAAGGTTAAAACCGCCAATCCTAAAACCAAAGTTGAAAGCATCCAAGGGTTTTCCCTGAATTTGTCAGTAAGGTTTTTCTTTGCTGTAGATAAGCCAAAATCTTTCTTTGACTTTTCATTAATTGGATTAGATTCCTTAACTTCTTCCATTAACTTTCTATGAAATATCCTTTTAAAAACATTTCTATGCATATCAAAAGTTGGTTTGCCATGTTTCATTCAGACATAATACCATTTAACCAATCCCGTAGGTATATACTATAAGATATATATTGCAGTATACATATGAAGGCAAAAAAAATAAGTATGTCTCATAAAATCATCAAAAATCCAGCAAAATTGCAAAAAAAATATATTAAATCAAATAAAAAACAGAATTTTTGCAAAAAAATAAGCATACTACAATGGATGTAGGATTATATAGGATAAAGTATATATTGCAGTATATACATAAAGAGAAAAAATAATGAATTATATTGTTTAAAATATATTTTAAAGTATATAGGTAAACATAGAAAATTTAAAAAAATTAAAGGGGGCATTCATAAAAGTATGAATGTAAAGATGAATTATGCCCCCTTTTCTTTAGTATATTTAAAATTGTTAAAACTGAGAAATTAACTGTTTTTATTTTAGTAATGACTCGCAATTGGAGTGTGGTTTTCATTGGCGGCATGGCTCGCAACGAACTTATGGTTTTCATGCTTATTGTAGCTCGCATGCTCATAATGGGTTTCAAATTTCAATTGGCTCGCAAGTATCACATTAGTTTTCATCACTCCATTGGCTCGCAATCTCCCGGGGATTCCACTATTCCAATAGCTCGCATACCATTGCTTGGTTTTCATGACATCATTGACTCGCACACATCGAATGGTTTCCATTCTATTATTAGCTCGCAATAGATTTGTGGTTTTCAATTGCGTAGTGGCTCGCAACGGCCATATGGTGTTCAGTTGTATGCTGGCTCGCACACTACAGATGGTTTTCATTCCTCTGTTGACTAATTTTTTTTCTACATATTTTTATCTCCCTTTCCCATACAAAGATAATTAAGGGGCGTATTTATCCAAGATAAATTATGTAAATACGCCCTTTATTCTAACAACAACTATACCAATTCTTTTTCCAACTTATTAGCTTTAACAACATCTTTCCAAGTAATCAGGTCTTTATGTCCTCCGTGTTCAATAATCCATGGGTCTTCAGTCGGCAATCCCTTAATTTCTCTGCACGCAACCCAGTAATGGCTCAAGAAAAGTTTTGCAACTTTTCTTAAACACCTCGCATGAATATGCCCTTTACCCATCTTTACTGACACTTCTGCTTTTTTACCATACTTCCCAAGAAGAGAGTTGTACACAACTTCGGTGGCAATAATCCACTTCTCTTTTCCTCCATCCAAAGTTCCAGAATCAACAAGCTCTCCAATAATCTCCTCTCTTTCAGATAGGCAAATCTGTTTTGGGCCAATTATGTTGTGCTTCCTTTTCTCTTTATCATACACTTCCCTATAAATCGGAGAATTCTGTTTGATTAGAGAATCTGCAATCTTTCTCATTAATGTTTTGCAGTCAACTCTCCCATCCATTTTTATTCCAGCTTCTCTTCTTGGCGCTTTCCCATTAACCACATGTAATCCACAATATTTCCATAAAGAAGAAATATGCGGAGATTTTTCACAGTAACCAAACCTGTGAATTAAATTCCCTGCAAGAACTTCTCCAACCCCTTTAATATACTGAAGAAATTCTTGCCAGATTTGTTCTGGTTCAACAGACTCCTCAATTCTCGCAGCCATTCTATTTTCTGTTTTTGCGGCATCTTTGAGGAGTTGTATCAAATTGTTAATAATCTGCATCTCCTCTTGGCTAATCTTCCCTGCTCTCTCTAATGCCTCAAGAATTATTGGAAGCCTCTTATCACTATACTTCTTTTGGAACCTGCTCCTTTCTGCTTCGCTGAGCTTGACCTCTTTTTGATCAAAAGGTATTCCTTCATTTAACTTTCGAACCATGTTTCTCAACCTGTTCATAAAACTCATCCGAGTTCCTTGGAAATCGTAATAACCTTGAACTACCTGTTTCAAAACTACTCTCTCAAGAGTCATGTTAGTTTTAATCAACATAATCTTTCTCCTTTTTATTCACGCTTAATTGCGCAAACTTATGGTGGTTTTCAGGACATGTGTGGCTCACAAGTATTACATTGGTTTTCATTACTCCATTGGCTCGCAAACAACAAATGGTTTTCATTCTATTGTTAACTCTTTTTGTCAATCACATCCTTTCTTTAGAATTTTATTAAATCGCAACTGCTGAATGGTTCTCACTGTTCAAGTGGCTCGCATGTGCTATTTAGTTTTCATTTTAGTAATGGCTCGCAATTTTTAAATAGTTTTCATCTCCTTTATAGCCCGCATACTTATAATTGGTTTTAATATTCAATTGACTCGCACACATCGAATGGTTTCCATTCTATTATTAGCTCGCAATAGATTT
>JAHIEH010000073.1 GCA_018901675.1 Nanobdellota archaeon | reverse complement strand
TGGTTAATTGATTTTATGTTTGTGATTATCCTGGATGTGGATAATCCTCTTTGCTATGGTAATCTAATCGCTTAACTTATAAAAAGAGGGGTTATATAAACCTCTATTGCTGCAGCAGTTATCAGAATTAGTATTGCTATAAAAATCAGGATAATTGAATTCTCCAATATTTTTAGAAACTTTGGGTTAATAATGCCATTTCTAATAACTCCCACCCCGACTATGCCTCCTGCAAGTGCAGTTACAAAATAAGCAGCAATTTCCGGAAATCCATGAATCATATATCTTAATACTCCCAAAGGGATGTCTTTTATTTGGTACTTTGTGAATATGCCCACAGCAGCAGAAATTACACTTGCATTCCAAGCAAGAATGAATATCGCTCCTGCCCCGAAAATTAAAGAAAAAAGCAATGTGAAAATCATGACATAAACATTATTTTCCAAAATGGATAAAAACCTCATTTCTTTTGTTGCAGCTCCGGTTGTTGCAACTTTTGCCGGAAAATCATATTGGTTTACACAATCTTGAATGCCCCCAGGGTGATTAATCATGCAATAAGTTTCTACCTGTGCATTAAACAGGCTGTAATTTTGAAGGATTATAAACCAAAAAGAAAAAGCTACTACAAAGCCAAGGAAAAGCCACATAAAGCCATAAAGTGCATCGCTGTGCATTTTCCAAACACCAAGAAAACCCTGCACAGTTTCATCTTCCTCCTCCTCTTGTTTTATCATATAATACATATAAGGCAGAGAGAATAATACTGTAAAGGTAACAACAAGCATCCCTGCAAATTTGGACAAGACGACATCATTTGAAAAAAACCACTGGACTATCAAAAGCGAGAGGGATGCATAAACTAACCCGATAAAAAACATCTTCCACGGGCTTTTTTCCGCATCTTTTGGATTGATAAGCATTTCTAGCATAACATCAATAATTGAATAGGGCTTTTAAATTTTTGTGAAAGAAAAAAAGAAAAGAAAAAATAAAAGAGAAGAAAAGAAAGAAAGTTATTTAATACTCTGTACATACCCAATTTCCGGAATTATTTGGGGCACATTTCCATCTTTGCCCATCTATAGATTTCATAACAATACTTTCTGTAGTAACCTCTAATGAATCTTGTTTTATACCTTGATAGTTATTGAGGAGCAGTCCCATTGCGGATAGTACACTAGTTCTGTTACCATTTCCCATACGGAAATTAATCTCGCCTGGATATAAATGTGATTTTGCAACATTATTGCCCATAGTCAAAAGTCCCTTACTTAATGAGGTTGCAAGAGCATTTGGAGGGTCACTCATCGTTAATAAACTTAAAGTTCCACGCATAGTAATCGGATAATCATAAGGGGTAGGAAGCTTCAAATTTTGTATCTCACACATATTATCTGCATTACATGAAGCGGCACTAAAATTTGCTAACTTCGCATCAACTTCCACTTTTGTATAAACTGGATATTTTCCAAATTTATCCGCATTTAGATTTATAACATTCCCTGTTATATTTGCAGTTATTATAGAAGCAATAATCGCAACCACAATCGCAACTACTACAATTACTAATAAATTATTTTTTGCCATCTCTTTTTTCAACCCCCTTTCAAACCCTTTTTTATAGTATTATCATATAAAAATAAATTTATATATCTTTGTTTTCTTACTCTATTATAAAAAAGAGGCAAAATGTCAATTATAAACTTTTTAAGAAAAAGAAGGCAGTTTAGAAGAATTTGCAAGGATATTAAAAAAGTTAAAATACAGGGAGCAAGAAATATAGCAAGAGCAGCCCTGCATGCTTATTCTTTATTTCCAGGAAAAAGGGCAAAAAGAAAACTTCTTTCTCTGCGCCCTACAGAGCCAATGATGGAAAATATTTTGGAATTAATCAGCAAAAACCCAGATAAAAAAACTTATAATTATATATTAACTCACTTTAAAGATGCACAAGATAAAATTAATAAAAATATCCTTAAACTAATAAAAAATAACGATGTTATTTTTACACACTGCCATTCTACAAATGTTATTAATGCCTTAATTTATGCAAAAAAACACAGCAAGAAATTTGAAGTTTACAACACAGAAACACGCCCCTTGTTCCAGGGAAGAATTACTGCTAAAGAACTTAAAAAAGCAGGAATAAAAGTTACCATGTTTATTGATTCTGCTTTAGGAATAGCATTAGGCAAGAAACAAGGGACAAAAAGAGCAGATAAAGTTTTTCTTGGGGCAGATGCAATAACAAAAAAAGGAATAATAAACAAAATTGGAAGTGAGGTTATTGCGCAAATAGCAAAAAATGAAAAAATTCCTGTTTATATAATTGCAGATTCATGGAAATTCACCAATAGCAATGTCCCTTTAGAGCAAAGAGATTTAAATGAAGTTTGGGACAGGGCGCCTAAACACATAAAAATAAAAAACCCCGCATTTGAGTTTGTTCAAAAAAAGTATATCAAGGCAGTTGTCAGCGAATATGGAATTTTAAGTTATGATAAGTTTTTGGGGAAAGTTTAGAAAACTTAATCTTCCTCTTCCTCTTTAATCTCCCCGCTTTCTCTTTGAATATTACTAATCATGCTCGTAGCTTCTTGATTCATTTCTTCTAAAGATTCTATAAGGCTCGCTTTTGCTTCTTCCAACTTCCCAATCTGCTCTTTTATAAGCTCTTTTGTCTCTGGAATTGTCTTTTTTACAAAGTTTTTCCCCCCAATGTCTACTGTAAGATTCTCATCTAATAATTTAGCTTTGACAAAAATCCCTCTTCCAAAAGGCGCGAGAATTTCCTTGCCTACTGAACCCTGCAGATGATTAATGCTTAAATTCATTGTAATTAACTCTGCAATTCCCTGTTCAATCATTTGCAGCTGCTGCTGTATTTGCTGTGCCTGCTGTTCTAAAAGGCTTAATTTGTAGATGAGTTCTTCGTTTACCATTTTTTACTTTTCCTTAAAAATGGGAAATTAGAAAATCCCATATTTTCTTTATTTGGCATAGTTGAAGGTAGAGAAAAAGGCTTTTTAAGTTTTGGGATTTTGAATCAAATCACCTTCAATACTTTCCTTAGAATTATGCTTGACAAAATTCCTGCAATTATATAATACCAAATCCAGTTTCCTGCAAGTACTGTGGCAGTCATTGCCCCTCTCAACCACCAAAACATAAGAATTAACGGCAGGAATGTAATAAACATCGGTTTGAATGAATGCTTCATCATTTCCATAGAGCATTCCATCATCTCTTTGTTTATCTCACTCATTTTTTCAGGATTGCCTTTATGGTCTTTTAGTTTTATCTGGCAGGCTTTTTGCATATCTTTAAGCTCTTTCATCCTGTTTTGATTTGTAAAATATTTTGTAACAAGAGTCATAACTAAAGTAACTAAAAAAGATATTCCGATTATGCTTGCCTTAGGATTTGAAACAATGAATTCTTTTATTGCCATTTTCTTTTTTTACAATAATTTATGCCGAATATCATTTTTAAAGTTTGGGTTTTTGCAGGATAATCAACTATATCACTTAACATCTGCCTCAATTTAACAATATGGAATTAATCTGTTTAATTAATAACATAGCTTTTAACTAACAATATTTTTTTTGCAGGCAAAGATAGAAAGGATCTAATTATCCCCCTATGAATTTTCGCATGTCAAAAATGTTTTGTTGGATTTTGCATTTTTGAGCATTCGAAAATTCAACTCCCCATAAACTTCCGCATTGCAGGATGCATATCAACTGAATGCTGCTGTGCTATATTCTGATAGAACTGGAACATTATCATAATCACAAGCAAAACTGCAGTTCCTGAAACTAATG
>JAHIEH010000009.1 GCA_018901675.1 Nanobdellota archaeon | reverse complement strand
TTCATTCAATCTTTAGGAATTTTATTATATTCTGGTAGTTATCCATAAATTCCTTTGCTTTTTTATCCAAATCCCCTGTTGAGATAAAAAGCACCGGCTTTTTAAGGGAGTTGCTTTTTTGCACAGCGAGAGTCAAATCACTCTCAGTAACTTTTTTCTTGTCTTTTGCTATAGACAAGAATTCTATTTTGCCGAGGTCAGAGTTTATCCTTACTATGCAATTGAATTCCTTTTTTTTGAAATCTATCTCTTGTAAAACTTCTATATCTTTTGATTTTAAAAATTCAATAACTTTTACAGCAAACTCTGATTTTTCCTTTGGCATTTCCAGCTTTGGCTCTTTTTTTATTTCTATAAGTGGTTTTTCCTTTATTGTTAACAGCGGTTTTTCTTTTTCTTCAAGGGGTATTTTTAGCTTTGGCTTTTTCTTTTCCTTTGGCATTTCCAGCCCCTCTTCTGGAAGTTCTTTTATAACCTCTTTAATTTCTTCGGTAATCTTTTCTACTTGGGATTCTATTGCCTTGGGTTTTATTTCTACAAATTCGGATTCATTTGCACTGAAGAATTTCCAGTAAACTTCCCCGCTTGCTTGAAAAGGAAATGCAAAATCTTTTATTGCTCTCAAAGCAACTCTTATTGCTGGTTCTTGTTCAGAATCTTTAAGAAATTTGTTTTGTTTGAGATGGAAGAAAGCTTCTTTTTCTTTGCTGTTTAAAAAATTTGAGAAATTTTCAAGAAGATGCTCCTGTCCAGGAAGGAAGTATAAAGGAGAGCCTCCAACCTTTAGGCTGCTTATCTTTATTGTTCTATCAGAAAAAAGCTCTGAAAGAAAAGCAGAGGCAAACAGCATAGTTAATCCAGTCTCCTTAGCAACATGGACTGGAAGAGATGGGCCTCTTTTTTTGACTATTTCAATAATTTTGGACTTTATTTCCAGGGCGTTTACCATAAATGAAACAAAAGAATGAGGGTTATAAGTTTTGTGGGGGTTGAGCGCAGTTTTATTTTCTCACGGCCTTATCCATCTTACTTCATAATAGGTTATATCTCCTTCCTCGTCAACTATTGCAAGAAGAAGATTCTTTTTTGTGCTGTGGGCTACACGGTTTCTGGCAGAAAACTCATGCCATGTCATTTTTTTAGTTTCATGGTCTGCAAAAAGAATCCATTTTGCATGGCTTTTTCCTGGCCTGTTTCCTTTGTCATAAACTCTGAAATCAGCACCAAATTTTAATGCTGTTTTGACAATATACCCCCTCTCTCTTAAGTCCTTAAAAACAGAGTATTTAATCTGAAGTTTTGGGTCTATTCTTCGGAATTTTTCCAGAAGCTCTTTAAATGAAAAACTTTTGTTTTTTGAGAGTATTTCCATTTTTTCTTTTTCAACTAAAAATAATGCTTCCGGGAGTGAATAGAGAATTTTTCCTTCTTTTGGCTCTCCAAAACAGCTTTTTTCATGCAAAGTATGCGCTTCTGAAGAATTGCTCTGAACTAACTCTCCTGTAAGATATGCTTTTACTTTTTCCATGATTTTAATAATTTAACATAATATTTAAAAGTTCCTCTGGAACTTTTAAGCCACAAAAACCATAAATTTATAAAGATTTTTGATGTTTAAAAATATGCTTTTGTATATCTCAACATGAAAAGACTAACACAAAATTTAGTTCTGGCATCAGTGTTAGTCGTGGCTCTCTTGTAAAGAGTCATTAATAAAATCTTTTTTTAATAAAAAATGGCTCTAGAATGTTTATGCTCTGATGAAATTATCGGAAATGAAGAAGATTGCTCCAGAAAGGAGTTTAAAAGAGTCCCAGAAGCAAATTATTTTAGAGTTCAAAAGTGCCGGTTACTTCAATATAGGGCAAACCCAGGGCCAAATAAAAAAATGTTTGAATTAATGGAAGAAGCTAAACGAATAGAAATTTCTGCAGAAAGGCATGCTGGAAATGTATCTTATACTGTCGACATGATTGATTTAGGTGGAAAGAATTTAAAAACATATTACCTTTAGTAAAGACATGGAATACAACTTCAAAGCAATAGAAAGCAAGTGGCAGAAAGAGTGGGAAAAGAAAAAGGTATTTGAAGTTAAAGAGCAGAAAGGAAAAAAGAAATTTTATGTTCTTGAGATGTACCCTTATCCCTCCTCCTCTGGGTTGCATATGGGGCATGCTCTTAATTATACTATTGGGGACATTTGTGCAAGATTCAAGAGGATGAATGGGTTTAATGTTCTTTATCCTATGGGTTTTGATAGTTTTGGTTTGCCTGCAGAAAATGCAGCTATAAAAGCAAAAGCACATCCTAAGAAATTTACAGAAGATGCTATCAAAAATTATATTAGGCAAATGAAAGAGATAGGACTGAGTTACGATTGGAGCAGGACTTTTGCCAGCCATGATTTTAATTATTACAAATGGAATCAGTATTTCTTTTTGAAATTTCTGGAAAAAGGATTAGTTTACCGGAAAAAAGCGCCTGTTAATTTTTGTAGAAAATGTGAGAGTGTTCTTGCTAATGAGCAGGTGCATAATGGAAGATGCTGGAGACATGAAGATACAGAGGTTGAAATAAAGCAGTTAGAGCAGTGGTTTATCAAAACAACAAAGTATGCAGAAGAGCTTTTGAAAGATATTGAAAATTTAAATTGGCCTGAAAGAATAAAGATTATGCAAAGAAACTGGATTGGCAAAAGCCATGGGACTGAAATTGATTTTACGATTGATGACAAATCATGGAAAATTTTCACAACTCGTCCTGACACTATCTTCGGAGTTACATTTATGGTTGTGAGTGCGCAACATCTTAAGCTTATGGAACTTGTAACTAATGGGCAGAAGAAAGATGTTGAAAAGTTTTTGAAAAAAATAAAATCTGTTTCTGAAAAAGAGCAGGAAGAAATGGAAAAAGAAGGAGTGTTTACTGGGAGTTATGCTGTCAATCCAATAAGCAATGAAAAAATTCCTGTTTATGCGGGTAATTTTGTTGTTGCAGATTATGGAAGCGGAATGGTAATGGCTGTTCCTGGGCATGACCAGAGGGATTTTGAATTTGCAAAGAAATACCAAATCTCTATAAAAGAAGTTATTAAAGGAGAAAATTCAAGCATTAAAGAGAGAGCTTATGTTAATGAAGGAGTTCTTGTAAATTCAGGAAAGTTTAATGGAATGCAAAGCGAGAAAGCCAAGGAAGAAATTACAAAATATTTAGAAAGTAAAAAAATTGGAAGAAAAAAGATAGAATACAAGTTAAAAGACTGGCTTGTTTCAAGGCAGAGATATTGGGGAACGCCAATACCGGTAATTTATTGTGAAAAATGCGGGATAGTCCCTGTAAATGAAAAAGAGCTTCCGGTTTTGCTACCTGAAAAAGTTACTTTTGGAAAAGGAAATCCATTAACAACAAATGAAAAATTTGTAAATGTTAAATGTCCAAAATGCAAAGGCAAAGCAAGGCGAGAAACAGATACTATGGACACTTTCTTTGATTCTTCCTGGTATTTTCTTAGGTATTGTGACAATAAAAATAATAAAAAACCTTTTGATTCTGCAAAAGCAAACTATTGGATGCCTGTTGACCAGTATATCGGAGGTGCAGAGCATGCCTGCATGCATTTGATTTATGCAAGATTCTTTACAAAAGCTTTGAAAGATTTGGGGTTTGTTAAAATTGACGAACCTTTCTCTAAATTGTTTAATCAGGGAATGTTGCTTGGCAGTGATGGAGAAAAAATGTCTAAGAGCAAGGGAAATGTTATCCTCCCAGAACAAGTTTCAAGTAAATATGGCATTGATACTGCAAGGCTTTTTCTTGTAAGCGTGGCGTCTCCTGACAAGGAGGTGTTATGGAGTGAAAATGGCATCGAAGGAAGTTTGAGATTTGTTAGAAAAGTATTTGATTTTGCAGAAAAAGGTAAATTTGCCCAAACAAACAAAGTAGTTGAATCCAAGTTAAACAAAGCAATAAAAGAGATTACAGAAGATATTGAGAAGTTTAGGTATAATCTTGTTGTGATTAAACTTAGAAGTTTGTTTGATTCAATAATAGAAAAAGGTGTTAGCAAAAAAGATTTTGAAGCTTGTTTAAAACTTCTTGCTCCATTCTGCCCCCATATTGCAGAAGAAATTTGGCATAAGTTTGGAAATAAAAGTTTTGTAAGTTTGGAAAAATGGCCTGAAGCAGGAAAAGTAGATGAGAATTTATTAAAGCAGGAGGAAAATGTTGATAAGTTAATAGACGATATAAATAATGTTGCTAAACTTGTCAAAGAGAAACAAGGCAAGGAAGTTAGCAAAGTTTATGTTTATGTTATTCCTAATGAAAAGCAGGGTTTTGTTAATAATAAAAATATTATAGAAAAGAAAACTAATCTTGCTGTTGAGATTTATGCTGTTAATGACAAGGATAAGCATGATCCTCAAAACTTTTCTAAGAAAGCAAAGCCAGGAAGGCCTGCTTTGTTTTTGGAGTGAGAACTGATTTAATACATTAAAAATTGTTTTTTTCGTAAACCTTTTGTTTTAACTCATGGGAAAGAAAAAACAATTTTTGAGGTGTTCAAGAACCAGACACGCCATACAATTTATCGTATGGTTCTTTACATAATTGGGAGGTTATATCACCATTATACATGATGGATTTATGCCTTCTTTTTTTAATTTTTTGTTTAATCCTTTAATATGTTTATCAATAAAAACTCGCTTCTCTGCTATGGCTACACAATATCCTGAATATGTTTTTTCATAATATTTTTTATTGTCTTCCCACCACTTAATATCTTCCGACCGTTTATTATATTCTTCTTGTTCTTTTTTGTTTAATATTACACTTGAAATTGTTCCCCCTTCCTCAAAATCTCCTGAAAGTTCTTCTCTTGAATAAATGTCCTTAGTCCTAACGTATTGTCCATTATCTTTTAGATTTTCTCTACTAAATCTGTTAGTATCAACTATTGATTCTATTTCTAACCCCCCTAATTTTTCTTTATCTTCTTTATTCCTGTAATCTAGAAGGACAATCCCTTTCTCTACCTTATATCCTTTGGATCTCAATGCGTTTACTGCTTCTTCCAAATCATTACCATACATTGTAATATCAGATATTAAACAAACTGGAGACTCTTTGTTTGGATAATGCAAAACATTTACTACTCTTATTTCACCTTCTTTTTGGTTATATCCCATTGTTTCTATTTGCTCTTTACTTAAAAAACTTTCAATTTTTTTTATTCCCTTATAATACACCTTTTTAATTCCGTGATTATCTGAAGTTTTATTTAATAAACAAACAGTATTCATTCCATGATTTTTTAATTCATGTAACTTTTCTATTAGTGGGTCCACTAAAAAATCGATGTGTTTATTGGTTTTGTCCCAAAGATCTTTTCCTAACCAAATATCTAAATCTACATAAAAGTCATCTAAAACCCCCTTTGATACTATTATTTTTTCATCATCATCTGCAAGACAGAAATAAAAAGGTATATTTTTATCTTCTGTAGAACATGCATAAGTTCTTCGTGTTAAAGGTTCTCTTACAAAATAATCAAAAAAAGTTTCTTTAAAAAGCTTTTCAAGTCCCTGAGTATTTTTAATATTATTTGGAAAATCCATAATAAATCCATTTAACATCGCTTTAAAATCATAAATTGTTTTTGTTTTTATAACTACTTTACCGGTATTTGCTCTTCTTGCTTTAGCTGTTAAATTAACTAAAGTGTCTAAAAAATTATTTACTTCTTTTGATTCACTATGCTCTATGTGGCCTCTTTTCCAATCATCGGAAAATGTGAATAAATTCATTAATCCTGAATCTTGACAGAGAGTCATTAATTGTTCTTTTATTCTATCCTTTTCATATCCTTTCAACATGGATCTTTATTCCCTCTCTGCTATAAAAACATTCCTGAACTCTACTATATAGTTTTATCTTTATCATTCTTAAAGAAAGAGAAGATTATTTTTTTACGAATTCCTTGATTGAAATTAAACTTAGAGATTATAGGTGTAGGGTGAATATCCTTATAAATTAACTGGAGAATTAACAAGATTATACTAATATGGTAATATTGTTCCTATTTAGGATAAATTTTTTAGAAAAATGAATTGAGAATGTTTTGTGGTTATAAAAATAATAGACTCCCAACTTAATTTATCCTTAAACTTTTTGAGAGTAAGTTTAAAAATCCCTGATTATTCTTTTCTTCATGGCAAAGAAATATAAATTTCCTGTGTTCGCATCCCTGCTTTTAATTTTTGGAGTTGTCTGGCTTCTGAACGATTTGGGTGTTGTTAGTTTAGATGTGCCGTGGATTCCTGTGGTTCTTATAGCTGTTGCTATAGGAATGATTGTGAACAGGGGAAATTGCTGTTGTCAATAATTTTTAAGGATAGTATGAAGGAAAGAGGGGAAATTGAATTTATTAAATTTTACTCCAAAATCGCTTTTATTCTCCTCACACCTGCACTAGAAGATTCTTCTTTAAGAATTTTGAATTTTCCGATTTCATTCAAACTTTTAACATGCGGACCTGCGCAGATTTCTTTTGAGAAATCTCCGATTGTGTAAACAGAAACTTTTTCCCCGTATTTTTTGTCAAAAACTCCCAAAGCACCTTTCTTTTTTGCCTGTTCAGGAGACATTTCTTCTCTGATTACTTCACACTGCTTTTGTATTTGCGCATTTACTAAATCCTCCACTTTTTTCAATTCTTCATCTGTTAGTTTTCTTGAAAAAGAGAAATCCAGCCTTAATCTTTCTGGAGTGATGTTGCTTCCTTTTTGCATGATGTTTTCGTCTTTTAGAACATCCCTTAATGCTGCAAGAAGCAAGTGAGTAACTGTATGCAATTTTGTTGTTGCCTCTGAACTATCTGCTAAACCGGACTTAAACCTGCCTGCTGTTGCAGTTCTTGAGAGTTCTTGGTGTTTGTTTAATTCTTGTTCATACTGCTTTTCTGGGAAGCAGATATTATGTTTTTCGCATTCCTCCTTAATCATTTCTTTTGGAAAACCATAACTTTGGTAAAGGAGGAAAGCATCTTGTCCTGAAATCTTTTTATTTGTAATTATTTTTTTTAGTTGATTCATCCCTTTTTCCAGGGTTTCTTCAAATTTTTCTTCTTCTTTTTTAAGCTCTTCAATAATAAAATTTTTGTTTTTATTCAGTTCGGGATAGTCATAAGAATATATGAAAAGTATTGGACTTACTAAAGAAGGAGTGAAATCTTTTATTCCAAGTTCTTTGCCATACCTAACTGCACGGCGGATTAAACGCCTCAAAACATAACCCTGTTCGGTGTTGCTTGGAGAGATGCCTTCTGCGAGTATAAAAATAGAAGCTTTGATATGGTCTGCGATTATTCTAATTGCTCTTGTTTCCCCACTATGTTTTCCGTATTGTTTTTTTGAAACCTCTTCAATTTTTTTTATTATTGGCAAAAAAATTTCTGTTTGATAATTGTCATCAAGATTATTCAATATTGCAAGTGTTCTTTCCACACCCATTCCTGTATCTATGTTTTTTTGCTTTGCTGGCAAGTATTTTCCATTCCCATCTTTATTATACTGCATTAAAACATCATTCCATATTTCAACCCAGTTTTTGTCTTCAGGGTTAAATTTTGCCGGAGCTTTTCCTTTTCCCGAATAGTAAAACATTTCTGTGTCAGGACCACAGGGTCCTGTTTTTCCAGCAGGCCCCCACCAGTTGTCTTTTTTAGGAAGAAATGCAATTCTTTCTTTGTTAATTCCTAGAGAAAGCCATACTTTTGCAGATTCTTCATCTTTAGGGGCATCTTTATCTCCTGCAAAGCAGGTAACCGCAAGTTTTTCTACAGGGATTTTTAATGTTTTTGTTAAAAATTCAAATGAATATTGAATTGCCTCTTTTTTAAAATAATCCCCCAAGCTCCAGTTGCCGAGCATTTCAAAGAAGGTGTGATGAACTTCATCCCCTACTTCTTCTATGTCTCCTGTGCGAATGCACCTCTGTATATTAACTAATCTTTTTCCAAGAGGATGTTTCTCTCCTAAAAGGAATGGGACTATTGGGTGCATGCCTGCTGTTGTGAATAATACTGTTGGGTCATTTTCAGGGATTAGGGGAGAATTGGGGATTTCTTTATGATTTTTGCTTTTAAAAAAAGCCAGATAAGCATTAACCAACTGTTTTCTTGTCCAAGTTTCGCTTTTCATAGTATTAATTAAAGAATGAGGTTAAAAAAACTTTTGATTTAGCTTTCTATGCCTTTAGTTTTTTTGGCTGATTTTATGAGAATCACTTTTGTAGTCTATTCAGCTTTTCTTGTATATCCTTAAGCTGGATTTCAAGATTTTGGTCATATTGCTTTCCTATTTCTTCTAATCTTTTAAAATCGTCTTTTTCTTTTTCTATCCTAAACTTACTCTGGGTTTCCAATTTTGGAATAATTTTCTGAATTTTTCTTATGGTTATCAGCGTTTCTCTTATCTTATTTTTCAACTTCAGTTTTTGCTTTACTTCATTGTTCCTGAGAAAATTATACCTTTGGATATGTTTTATTATCCTGATTAAATCCATCTCCGATGTGAGAATATCTCTCTTTGCTTGAAGCCCCTCCTCATACTCTAATTTCACATGGATTAAGTTATCGTTCATTTTTATCCCACCTTAGAAAAAATGTCTTTGTCTATTTTGTCAATTTGTTGTTTTATCGATTGAATTTCTTTTTCCCATGAAGATAATTCTTTTTCCTCTTCATCTTTTATTGATTTTATATCCCTTAGCATTTTGTCTATCTCCGAGATTCTTCTTTTCATTTCTTCAAATATTTGAAATGCTTCTTCAAATTTATCTATTCTTATAAAAATTGGTTCAACTCTTTTTATTTTAGTAACTGCTTCTTCAAATTCTTTTGGGATCTCTCGGGTAATTGGAGCATTCCTTCCTTTCACAAATGGCAACTCTTTAACTAACGGCGTTTTTGGAGGTTTCTGCATCATTTGCCCCATTTCTTCAGGCGCAAATTCATCTGCTTCAAAAACCTCTTCTTCACCTTCTTTTTTCCCAGAAACGGCTTCTTTTATCGCACTCTGAGAGAATTTATCTCCTAGAGAATTAATCGGGAAAGTAGGCAATTGAGTGGGTAATTTTTCTGATTCCTCCCACGGCTCATCATCATCTAATCCTGGAAGTTCAGGAAGCATAGGAATATTTGGAATTTGTGGGAGAGTCGATAGTACTGCCTCTTCCTTTTTTCTTCCTTCATCTTTTTTATTAAACCACCCCATTTGAATATCTGTTTTTTTATCCCCGAGACCATATTTTTGTATAGTCTCCAATATATATAAAAGATAATCTAGGTTTAAAAATATTCTCTTATTAGCATTGCTTTTGTTCTGTCTGTGTTAATAGCCTAACCGAAAGGTATTTATCTGCATTTTTTTTAATCTTTTCATGCAGAACAAATTTCTTAAAGAGGTAGTAGCTTCTATTGCGGGTAAACCCGCAGAGGAAATAGTAGAACTTCTGGATAAAAACAAAAATGTGAATGAGTTTATAATTGCAAAAAAACTTAATTTAACTGTCAATCAAACAAGAAATATTCTCTATAAACTTTCAGATCATGGGGTTGTTTCTTCTATACGAAAAAAGGATAAAAGGAAGGGATGGTACACTTATTTCTGGAAGATTGAAATTCTTAAATCTCTGGAGTTTCTTAAAAAAATGCTGGAGAAATCAATCGAGCAATTAACCAGCCAAATAAAAAGCAGAGAAACAAAATTATTCTATGTCTGCGAGAGGTGCAATATTGAATTTAATGAGGAGAATGCTCTTGCACACAATTTTACCTGTGATGAGTGCGGGGATATATTCGTCCTGAAAAACAATTCGAAGGTACTGAAAGATTTCGGCAAATCTTTCAGTAAGATGAAAGCAGAGCTGGAAATGGTGAATAGTGAAATTGCAATAGAGAGGGGAATAATCGATAAAAAAAGAGTAAAAGTAGAAAAAAGAGAATTAGTAAAAAAAGCTGTGGAAAGAGCGGCAAAGAAAAAGGAGAGATTAAAAGAAATTGGGAAAAATAAAGTTAAAAATAACAAAGATAAAAAAATAAAGAAAGTAATCAAGAAAATAATAAAGAGAGAAATAAAAAGAGGAGTAATTGGGAGCATAAAGAAGGGATTTAAGAATATTAAACCGCATAAAAGATAAAATGGTTTATGTGTATAAAACTCATTCTAATCCAAGAAAAAATCATCTTGCATTCAGTGCAACTACAAATATAATTCTCCTGAATATAATCAGTTTTATCGCTTTTACTATTTTAATTTATCGCAATGCTGGTTTTTTAGACTATATCGCATTAAAACCTTCTAATATCCTTGCTGGCAAGTATTTATGGACATTTGTAACAAGCATGTTCATGCATGCCGGCTTTTTTCACATATTTGTGAATATGGTATCTTTGATTTTTATTGGGAATCTTGTGGAGAAGCTGGTTGGAAGAAAAAGATATTTTTTCCTTTATTTAATTTCGGGATTATTTGCTGGCTTGTTTTATGTATTATCCGGTCTGTTTTTTAGTCCAGAATTAAACACCTATGCTGTCGGGGCATCTGGAGCTTTATTTGGATTGATTGGTTTTTTAATGATTATCACTCCCAATTTGCCTGTTTATGTAATGTTTATACCTATCCCTGTAAAGATGAAATATGCTGCTCCGGGAATCTTAGTTGTTTTGTGGCTGATATCTATCGCAGGGAGTGTTCCTATAGGAAATACCGCACACCTTGGAGGGTTGATTATCGGGGTGGTCTATGGTATTTATATAAAAGGGAAATATAAAAATAAAACACAGGCAATAAGAAAATATTTTAGCTAAGATGAAACAAAAGAGGAAAATAAAAAAAAGCTTTCTGAAAGAGCAGTATTCTCTAAGTTTGAATTATCTTAGGGAGTCGAGTAAATTCGTCTATATCTCGATAGGAATTTTCTTTTTGTTTGCTATTTTGGGATATTTTTTCCCTGTTTTTTTCAAAGAAGAGATTATAAAATTTATTCAGGAGTTGATAAACCAAACTAAGGATATGGGCCAGCTTGAGCTGACAAGATTTATTTTTTTGAACAATCTCCAAAGCAGTTTTTTAGGGCTGTTTTTTGGTTTGCTTTTTGGAATTTTCCCTATTGCTGTTGCTATTGTGAATGGATATGTCCTGGGTTTTGTTTCGTCAATTACTATCGGGGAAGAGGGATTTCTGGTTTTATGGAGACTGCTCCCGCATGGAATTTTTGAATTGCCAGCAGTGTTTATTTCGCTGGGATTAGGGCTAAAGCTTGGCAGTTTTGTTTTTAGAAAGGGCTGGAGAGGGGGAATTTTAAATTCATTTAGGGTTTTTGTTTTTATTGTAATGCCTCTTTTGATTATCGCAGCAATTATAGAAGGCGGTTTAATTTATTTTATCAGATAAAATTCGCATCTATCTAAAAAAAGAAGTTAATTTTCTTTGTTTTCCGTAGTTTTTAAGCAGTTCTGACTTTATCTTGAAATCTTCAAGAGGGGATATCAATCTAATTTTGATAGAATCAAATGCTTTTTTAACTGAATCAAATTTTTCCGGTTTGTTCTCAAAAGCTTTTCTGCTTGCTTCTCTTAAAATCCCGACTCCTAAAGGCGCCCAGTATTCTGGCTTTGCTTCCCTCAGGACAAGGCAGGAAGCCTGTTTTTTTATTTTTTCAAGATATTCACAGAAGGCTAGCCGGTTTGCATAATAAGCTCCTGCTACTTCTTCTGCATACTTTTTTCTTCCAGAAAACATCTCATAATCCTGTGAGAAATATGCTGTTTTTCCAATAGGGTTCCAAACACTTTCAGGAAGTTTTGCTTCAATAACTTCAAAAGAAAAACGTTCAGGTAATAGAAGGAATTCGTAATGATTTCCAAGATGTTCGGAAGTAAAAACAATTATTTCTGAAATTTCAGGATAGGATTTTATTTTTTTCAGCATTTCTTTTGAAACCATGTCATCAACTGCTGTGATCGCCCACCTCGTTGGAACAAATATCCTTTTTGTTTTAACTCCAAGAAGGCCTGCAGAAAGAAGTTTTATTATATGCTCTACAGATATTTTTGATTTGTAAAGCTCAACTACTCCTTCAACTGCCTTTAAATCATCATCTGAAGATACATCCTCTACTTTTTTTTCAACTTGCGGGTTTTCTTCCAATCGGATATGCTTCAATTGGGCAGGGTTTCCAACTATCGGAATGCTTCTGTCAATTTGTATATTAAAATTCAGGGGTTTTTTAAGAAAAAATTCTGCTGAAACCGGCTTTTTACTTAGGGATATCTCCTGCATAGCTGAGACAAATTTTTTATTAATTCTGGCGTCTTTTACATTGCTTTTAAACTGGCTATAGATAAGCTTACCTCTCAGCTCTAATATCTGCCTTATATCCAGATTTTCTTTTATCCATATTTCAGAAGAAGAAAATCTTTCTGTTTCTTCATGCTGTTGAGGAGAAAGTATTCCGGTATAAACATTGGGGTAGCCATATCTACCAACAAATATCTCTGGGGGAGATGCTCCTGAGAAATGCAGTTCTTTTCTTGGTAAAAATTCTTTTATGTTTTGAAGTATAAGGCATACTTTTCCACACCACCCTCTTCCTTTGCATTTTGCACATAGTTCTTGAACTGGAGTTTGCATTTTTAAGCAACTACCTCTTTTTTAATCATAAGTATAAAAACAGGGATATTATATAACTCTTGTGCTGAGAAAATACACATAACACCAATAAATAAAAATACAAAAGAACAATGTCAAGAATTCTGGAAGAAAATGAATTCTTGAGCATCCAAACTTCAAGAATGTTTTTTGGGGATTGCATTCTTGACAGCAGTCAAGAATCTTTGGTTCTCGATGAGTCCAAACAAACACTCAGGGACTTTTTGATATTAATCTCTTAAGTCGCTTATTCCTAACATGATGAAAAGAAGTCCAATCATAACTACAAACCAGAATAATCCGCCTTTAAGGAATATCCATGCTGCACTTAGAAAATTAAAGTTCCTGCCAAGCAATTCCCAAGATGCAGAATACCCTGCAACTAAGATAGCTCCTATTAACAAAATCAATCCTAAAAATAATTCTGCCCATTTATTCATATCTTTCTTTTGGTGTTTTTCATTTAAAAGTTTTCTGTTGCTGCAGTATATATCAATTTTTACGACTTAAAATTAGTGAAACTGGATTAAAGTGGATGTGCTTTCAAACTATTTTTTGATGCAATAACCGTTCTGCCATCGGTTTATGCTGCTTTAAATAATTAAAGCTTGACATGTTTTGCATCAACTAAAAATTTATATATTCTCTTACTTTTTATAAAATATGGAAATAAAAGAGGAAATTGCCAATCAAGATAATTCTATTAAAGAATCTGCTCCAAAAGAAGAAAAGAAAGTTAAACTTCTTTTGTTGAAGCAGGAAAAACAAAAAGAGACTGATTTAGAGCTTATAGACCTCCTGAAAATTTTTGCACCAGGAACTTCAATAAGACTGGCGTTAGACGATATATTGAGGGCTGGGATGGGCGCTTTGATTGCTGTTGATAATGAAAACCTTTTAGATATTGCAGAAGGGGGTTTTAAAATCAATTGCAGATTTAACTCTCAAAAACTGGTAGAGCTTGCTAAAATGGATGGGGCAATAATCCTTTCTAATGATATGAAAAAAATACTTTATGCTAATACAATGCTGGTGCCGGATATCGGCGTCTTAACCAGAGAGACTGGCACTAGGCATAAATCTGCCGAAAGAACTGCCAGGCAAATGAAAGCAATAGTTATAGCTGTCTCTGAAAGAAAAAACAAAATAACCCTGTATTATAAGGATATAAAATATGAGCTTGAAGCAAGTTCAGAAATATTAAGAAGAGCTGCAGAAAATCTGCAGATATTAGAAAAGCAAAAAGAAATTTTTAATGATTTGCTGTCCAACTTGAACATACTTGAAATAAACAATCTTGTGACTACCAGTGATGTTTGCTCTGTTTTGCAGAGATTTGAGATGATGAAGAGAATATCCTCTTTAGTAAAAAAACATTTAGTTGAGCTGGGGAAAGAAGGAATCGTGGTTAGCATGAGAATGAAAGAGCTGACAAGAAATTTGAACAAGGAAGAAGAACTTATATTAAAGGATTATTTTGGCCAAAGATACACCAAAGTGGGGGCTGTTTTGGACAATATGAATTTTGATTTTTTACTGGAGATACAGAATATATCCAGATTGCTTTTTGATGAGCTTTATGACAAACCGGTTTTTCCAAGGGGGATAAGAATGCTGAGTAAAACCAACATTTTAGAAAAAGATCTAAAAACTTTAATCAGCAACCTAAAAAATCTAGAAGAAATTTTGAATGCTGATGAAGTTACTCTTTTAAAGGTTTTAAAGAAAAAAGATTCGGTGCTATTTTTTAATAAAGAATTAAAAACCCTCAAAGAGAAAATAATGGTTGGAAAAAAGATTTAAGATAATTTAAAAACCGATTTTTTCTTAAGTTAAGATGCTAACCGAAGGACAGATTAAAGAAATTAAAGAACACCTGGAAAAAGCCCAGAATCCTTTATTCTTTTTTGATAATGATGGGGATGGGTTATGCAGTTTTCTTTCATTAAGGAGATATTTAAAAAAAGGAAAAGGAGTTGCTATAAAATCATTTCCTGATTTAGATGCGAGTTACTTCAGGAAAGTGCAGGAGCTTAATGCAGATTATATTTTTGTGCTGGACAAGCCAATAATTTCTGATGAGTTCTTCAAAAAAGTGGAACAGCATAATATTCCCCTTGTTTGGATAGACCATCATGAGGTTAAGGCAGAGATTCCAGAGTTTGTATACTACTACAATCCGGTTTTGAATAAGGATAAGAATAATGAGCCGGTTACTTACCTATGCTACCAGATAACAAGAAATAAAGAAGATTTGTGGGTTTCTGTGGTGGGTTGTATTTCGGATAAATTTCTGCCAGATTTCTATCACGAGTTTGAGAAGTTATACCCGGATTTAAGCATAAAATCAAATGATGCTTTTGATGTTTTTTATAAATCTCCAATAGGAAAAATAGGGAAAATGTTCAGTTTTGGCCTGAAGGATAGCACGACAAATGTAATAAACATGCTAAAATTTTTAATGCAAGTTAAGACTCCTTATGAGGTGCTTGAAGAAAACAGCAAAAACCATTCTATGCATTATCGTTATGAGCAGATAACTCTTAAATATCAAAAACTCCTTAAAAAGGCAGAGGAAACAGCAAAAAATTCTAAGAAATTGCTGTTTTTTCAGTATGGGGGGGATTTAAGCATGAGTGCAGATTTAGCTAATGAGCTTAGTTACTTATTTCCAAGCAAAGTTATTGTGGTTGTTTATATTATTGGAGCAAAGGCGAATGTTTCTGTAAGAGGTAAAAAAATAAGGGAGATTGTTTTAAAATCAATTGAGGGCTTGGATAATGCAACCGGCGGAGGGCATGAAGATGCTGTTGGGGCGCAGGTTAAAATTGAAGACCTGGAAAAGTTTAGAGAAAGATTGGTTAAATTGATAGATTAAATTTTCTTAGGTAGATGGTAAGTGTAAGTTATTATCTTAAAGGACAAATATTGTGAATAATCAATATTAATAGTTTTTGGGCCATAGTTTGTTGATTGCTGAATAAATCCTGAAAATATGATTAATAACATTATTATATCCCAGCATAGAAAAGTATTAAAAGATTATTCTCTTAAGAAAGATATGAAAACTGAGCTAAGATTTGCATATTGTTGGAATAGCAGATGCTGGTTTGGCTTAGTTTACAAGACAACTAAATGCCCTTTGATTTGATTCGGACAAATTTTCCCTGCCTGAATTGAATGAAGGTTTACTTCTGGTTAATTCAGGTTTGGAAAGATTTTTAAAATGGGCTTATCTGAAAATTTAAAATGAAGAAAATAGGAAATTTTCTGCCTTTAAAATTCAGGAAGAATTTAAAATGAAAGAAAAAGGAAAAATAGAAGAAAGAATTGTGGAACAGGAGTTAAGCGCATTATTGGAGATAACTTTGGAATTAGAAGATGAATTAAACTCAATTGTTCCTTTAGAAGAAGAATAAATCCCAAAAGAAGGATGCCCCTTTAACATTTGACACTATCTAATATGATTTGCCTATATATACCACTTCTTCTGCTTCTTTACCGCATACAACACATTTTCCCGATGGTTTCTCTGTTTTGTTTGCCAAAATTCCCCGAACTTCTGCATCAGCTTCTTTTTCAATAACTCCTGCACATTTTTCTCCAGAGATATCTATTGAACAGAAATTTACTCTTGCAATTTTTTTATTCTTTATTGCTTTCTTTATATCTTCTTTTGTCTTGCAATCTACAATTTTTCCTTCCATGAATTTATCTGCTTTTTTTATAAGTCTTTTGTCAAATTCTTCTCCTAATGCCTTCAGTTTATCCAAATCTTTTAATGAAATCTTTTCTTTTTTTTCTACATCTCTTATAAATAAGGTTAATTTCTTTTCTTTGAGCTCTTTTTCCCCTATTTCCAATCTGAATGGAACACCTTTTAATTCCCAGTTATAATATTTTTCTCCTGGACGTTTCTCAGAATTATCTACATCTGCTCTTATTTCTTCTTTAAGCAATTTTTCTTTTATTGCTTCGCATTCTTTTAATATCTTGTTTTTGTTTTCTTTGCTGAATATGGGGATTATTACCACTTGTAGAGGAGAGATGCAAAAAGGCATTACTATTCCTTTATCATCGCCATGCATTGAAATTACTGATGCAAGAATTCTTGAAATCGCAGGACCATAACATGTTTGCCAAACATATTCTTCTTTTCCATTTTCATCTTTGAATTTTATATTAAATGCTTTAGAAAAATGCTGTCCTAATAGATGAGTTGATGGCTGTTGGATGAATCTGCCGTTGGGCATTAATACATCAGAGCCAATTGTGTAAACAGCTCCTGCAAATTTGTCCCACTCTGGTCTTTTTATTGCTAAGAACGGAATCCCAAATTTCTGGTGCATTATCTCTTCTGTATTTTGAATATCTTCCTGAATGTGTTTTTCTGCTTCTTCTTTTGTTGCAAAACAATTATGAGTCTCAATCCAATAAAACTCTCTTGCCCTGATTAAAGGGCGTGTTGCTTTTGTTTCATATCTAAAGACGTTTGCCCTCTGATAAAGTTTTAGGGGCAAATCTCTCCAAGAGCGAATCCATAGACTATACATCTGGAAAAAGGCTGTTTCACTTGTAGGTCTTAATGCAAGCCTATCCTCTTCATTGACTTTTTCCAGCCAGAATACAGAAGGGCTAAACCCTTTAACGTGACTTGCTTCTTTTTTGAAATTTTTTTCAGGGATTACTGTAGGAAAAAAACAAGGCATATGCCCTCTTTTTTGAAGGGCTTGCTCATAAAGTCTATACATATTTTCTATTGTCATTGCTCCCCATGGCCTTATGACTACAAATCCCTTTACATCATATCTTAAATCAGTTATCTCTGCTTTTTCTAAAACTTGCGAATACCAATCTGAAAAATTTTCGTCTTTTTTTACAGTTAAACCTTCTTGATTTTGATTTTTTTCCATTCTAA
The DNA here is from genome assembly GCA_018901675.1 of Nanobdellota archaeon. Lineage (GTDB taxonomy): Archaea > Nanobdellota > Nanobdellia > Pacearchaeales > GW2011-AR1 > JAHIEH01. The sequence goes on along the minus strand of JAHIEH010000009.1, from coordinate 1,450 downwards.
TTTAAAGTTTGATTCAATTCTGCTTTATCACTTATTTCATTAACAACATCTATTATATAATTGCTTTCTAAGGCAAAGCCAAGGTTTTCCCCCCCGCCGATTTTGAAATTATTCATGCCTATTACTTCTCCATCTTTATTTATTAATGGGCCTCCACTATTGCCAGGATTAAGGGCAGCGTCGGTTTGTATATATGCCGGGAGTTCATTTGCCCCTGTTCTATGGACTGCAGACACTATCCCCTCTGATGCAGAAAATTGCAGTCCAAGAGGATTGCCAATTGCAATTACTTTCTCACCAATTTGAACATTATTAGAGTTTCCTAATTCTAGGTAGGAATATGTTCCGGGAATTTTTAGAAGTGCAACATCTAAATCTCCATTGTATCCTACAAGCGAAGCTTTAAACTTCTCCTGTTCAGAAGTTATAGCATATATTTCCCTTCCCCCAACTAAAACATGGGCATTAGTTACTACATAACCATCACTTTTAATTATAAAACCTGTTCCTTGGGCAACATCAGTTATTATTGTTACGACAGATGGAATTGATTCCCCAATAATCCCTGAAAAATCACTGCTTGCAGAAGCTTTTAACTGCTCTATTTGATTTTTTGTCTCTCCAATACTTTCTTTTGTCTGCATCAGATTTTGTGTCAGCTCGTTTAATTTGCTCTGGATATCTGCCTGGATTTCATTAAGCTTTGCTTCAAATGATTTTTCATTAACATTTATTTTAATGAACAAAGTGTATAAAAGAACACTCATTACTATGATATAAATCAAAAGGGCAGTGCTTACCCCACCTATAATTATTTTGTGATGTCTTTTAAGTGGCATGTTTATTTAATGAAAAACAGATTTATTAATCTTATGAATTTGGAGTATGAAATGACAGCCACTGATATATGCCCCCCTTTTCTGCACATAAATTTGGTTCGCTTAGCTCACGATGAATAACTCAAATCCTGCTTCGCTTGGATTTTTGCATTAAAATTTTGACCCCGAATAAATCTAACAGCGTCGATTTACGAGCAAATGAATTTATAGTGAAAGACATAAATAATTAATCAAAATTGTATGCCTTTCCCTTGATAGTCAAGGCATAAATGAGGAAATATCAATGTCCTTGACTATAAGCAACTTGTTGTGGGTTAATTTATGGTTCAGCCCATGACATATGCCTGACATGAGCCTGAGAGGAGTCGAACCTCTGTCCAGTGGTCCGAAGCCACTTATCCTATCCGTTGAACGACAGGCCCTAAATATTAAGATATGAATATTGAGAACTTTAAAAGGTTTGGGAGGGGGAGCTGTGTTGCATGATTAAAGCAACACAGAAGATTTAACGTTTATGTTAAAAACATTTGGCTTAATTTTGTAACCATGCAACACTGAAATAACCTTATTGCTATCCTTATCTTTGACTATAATTACCCCCCTAATCAGTC
>JAHIEH010000001.1 GCA_018901675.1 Nanobdellota archaeon | reverse complement strand
TATCACTTTCTCGTCCCTCACAAATTCAAATGGGGATTTTTTGTGTTTTTCAGCGAGGTTGATTAAATTGGTGATAGATTTAATTTCTTGTTCATTCATTCGATATCTTGGGGCGCATTTCTCGATAAATACCCTTAAATTTGATGAAGCATCTTTTGTTAGCTCTATCCTTTTTTGCAGATACTCATACTGGAGTATTGAACTGATTATCCCAAGAATCGCGGTATTCATATCCGATATGATTTTAAGAAGAAGCCTTTTGTCTTTAATTAGGGGAAAAGTGACATAAATCATATGGTCTACTGTACGAATCATATTTTCAGCGGTTTCAAGGTATTCCAGGAATTTTTCCATTAGAAATTGAGGTTGGTTAAATTAATAAGATTATGGATTGTAGAGTGAATGTTTAAGCTCACTTACTCAACTCCAAAATCGCTTCTGCGATATCTTGAGTTTCTTCTAAGGCATCTTCTGCCTGCTTTTTGCTGCAACCGGTTTTTTCCATTACTGTTTTAATATCTTCTTCTGAGAAACCGGTTTCCTGCTCTTCTCTTTCATCTCCGGTTATCTGCCAACTTTCCTGCCCCTGCATATTCATTTTGATTACAGAAGGGTTTTCAATTACAATCTTAGAATTGTCTGTTTTTTCAATTATAACTCTTGAAGCATCTATCTCTTCCTGTTTGATGCCCATTTGTTTCATTAGAGCATTCATCTTCTTGGGGTCTAAATTTGGGAGCATTTTTTATCCATTCTATTTAAAGAAGAGCCCTAGTGAAATTCTGAATATGACAATTAAAATTATAAATGCAACTACATGAGTTGGTTTTAACATAAACTTGGATTCATATTCTTCACTGAATCTTGTCAATCCGCCGAAACCAGCGGGCATATTTACTTTTGAATCTGCCATGCTTGTTTAAGATATAGATAGTTTTTAAAAGTTATTGTGCTTTGGTTGGATGTAATTAATATGAAATTGGATTTAAAAGAAATCAAGAATTGGAACCCTGAAATAGAAAAGAAAATAACTGATAAGTGGAAAAAGGCAGAAATGTTCAATTTTGATAAAAAAACCAAGAAGAAAATTTATTCTATAGACACCCCGCCGCCTTATGTTAACTCTCCTGTCCACATAGCCCAAGCAATAACTTATTGTTTTATGGACATGTTTGCAAGATACAAGAGAATGAAAGGGTTCGAGGTTATTTTTCCGTTAGGATTAGATAGGAATGGACTGCCAATTGAGCTGGCTACTGAAAAAAAGTTTAATATTTCCCCCTTTGAAATCGGCAGAGAAAAGTTTCTGGAGTACTGTGAGAAATTAATAAATGAAGGTTCTGCAGGTACAGAGGACAGTTTCGCTCAATTAGGAATATCCTTTACTTCCTACAAAAAAGGCAGAGAGATAGGTTCAGTTTATCTTACTGACTCTCCTGAATACAGAAAATTAACTCAGGCAACTTTTATTGACTTATACAAAAAAGGGCTTATTTACGAAGATTCTAAAATCAGCAATTGGGATTCAAAACTGCAGACAACTATTGCAGATTCTGAAATTGAATATAAAGATATTCCTTCAACATTTAATCATGTTAAATGGAAAGTAAAAGGCACAAGAGAGGAAATAATTATCGGGACTACAAGGCCTGAATTAATATGCACTTGCGGTATGGTTATTTTTAATCCAGAGGATGAAAAGTATAAGCATCTTAAAGGAAAGACAGCAATAAGCCCGCTTTTTGAAAAGGAGATTCCTATCAAAGCACATCCTTTGGCTCAAATAGACAAGGGAACAGGGTTAGTTATGATGTGTTCTGCAGGAGATTTATCGGATATACAATTTTTTAGGGAGCAGAATTTGAATCCAGTAATAGCAATTAACAAAGATGGAACTATGAATGGAAATGCGGGATTTTTAAAAAGTTTGAAAGTTAAAGAAGCAAGAGAAAAGATGATTGATTCTCTCAAAAAAGATGGCTTGTTAGTTAAGCAAGAAAAGATTACCCATAGAACACCTATTTCTGAGAGATCAGGAGCAGAAATTGAATTTATTGAAATGCAGGAGTTTTACCTGAAACAATTGGAATTTAAAGATAAGATAAGAAAAATTGCAAAGGAAATCAATTTTTATCCTAAATTTTCTAAAAGGATACTTGATGACTGGATTGATTCTATATCTATCGACTGGCCTATTTCTCGGCGGAGATTTTATGCTACAGAGATTCCTTTATGGTATTGTGAGAATTTAGTTGTTGTTCCTCTACCTGGGAAGTATTACAAGCCGTGGAAAGAAAATCCTCCTGCCGACGCAGAAGTTTTTAAAGCAGGAAAGAAAGCAGGAGTTGTCAAGGATTTTAAAGGCAAAATCTGGAAAGGAGAAGAAAGAGTTCTTGACACTTGGATGGATTCCTCTATTTCCGATTTGTATATTCTTCACTACAAAGAAGACAGCGATTTTTTCAAGAAATCTTTTCCTGCAACTTTAAGACCTCAGGGAAAAGAAATTGTCAGAACCTGGCTTTACTACACTCTTCTTAGAGGTTTTTTAGAAACAGAAAAACCTTGTTTTAAAGATGTTTGGATTCATCAGCATCTCTTGGATGAAAAAGGAAGAAAAATGGCTAAATCTTTGGGAAATGTAATAGACCCACGCGAGATTGTGAAGGTATCTGGTGCAGAGGCGATAAGATTATGGGCTGCAATAGAAGGAGATTTGTCAAAGCAGGATTTGAGTGTTTCTAAGGAAAAGATAGATGCAGAAAGGAAAACTCTCACCAAAATAATTAATGTTTCAAAATTCGTGATGATGTTTGAAAAGCCGAGGAAAAAGCCGAAGATAATCTCACTTGATAAATTATTTATAGATTATGCTGAAGATTTAACCAGAGAAACTGATGAATTCTACAATGTTTATGATTTTTATCATCCTGCTATTAAATTAAGAAGATTTTTGTGGGATGTTTTTGCGTCAAATTATATTGAGATAGTCAAGGCAAGAGCTTACAACCAAGATAAAAAGTTCAGTGAGGAAGAAAGTCTTTCTGCAAAATATACCCTTCATTTTTTGCTTGAAAGATTTTTAACTTTAATATACCCGATAATCCCGCAGGTAACAACAACAATTGCAGAGAATAAAGGGATTAACCTATTAAGCCAGGAATGGCCGGAGTATAAAAAGGCAGTTTCTAATTTATCTCTAATTGATAATATTATTAATTTTAACGGCAAAATATGGAAGGAAAAAAAAGATAAAGGATTGAGCTTGAGGTCGGAAATCAAGGGGTTTAAAATACCCGACGAATTATGCGATTTCAAGAAAGATTTAATAGTAACTCACAACATCATATAAAATGGCAGCATCAAAAGAAGAACTTGAAGAACTTGTTGAAAAACTTGGCAAGATTAAAGGAAGGCACACTGAATTGATTACAGTTTATGTCCCTGCTGATTACAGCCTTGTGTCTGCCCAGAAGCAGCTTGAAGCAGAGAAATCTACCGCTAAGAACATAAAAAGCAGAGCCACACAAAATGCAGTTATGAATGCCCTGGAAAAAATAATAAGGTTCTTGAAAACATTTAAAAAAAATCCTGAAAATGGAATTGCTGTTTTTTGCGGGAACATCTCACAGGTGGAAGGGCAGGAAGATTTGCAGATGTGGAGTATTGAACCAATGATGTCTCTGAAAACAAAGCTTTACAGGTGCGACAAAGAATTTGTTTTAGATGCATTAAAAGAGATGCTTGAGGTATCTGAAGTTTTTGGCTTGCTTGTTATGGACAGAAAGGAAGCAACTATAGGAATTTTAGAAGGCAAGAGAATAGAAGTTTTGCACAAAATGAGTTCTGGAGTTCCAAGCAAGGTAAAGGCGGGGGGACAATCGGCTCAAAGGTTTCACAGGATTACCGAAGGTTTGACAAGAGATTTTTACAAGAGAATAGCAGAAGAAGTGAAAAAGAATTTTTTTGAGATGAAAAAGCTTAAAGGCATTTTAGTTGGCGGGCCGGTTCCTACAAAAGATGAATTTATAGAGGGGGATTATTTAACCGCACAACTTAAAAATAAAGTTATAGGTGTGCGAGATATCGGGGATGCAGATGAGCAAGGCCTTAAATTGCTTGTTGAAGCAAGCAGAGACATTCTTGCAGAGCAGGAAGTTATTCGTGAGAAAAAATTAATGGAAACGTTTTTTGAGACTCTTGGAGAAAATCCAGACAAGGCAGTTTATGGATATGAACCGGTTAAAAAAGCTCTTGGGTTTGGGGCAGTGGACACTTTATTTTTATCAAAAAAAATTGATAAGGAAATAGCAAGTGAATTAAAAAGCATGGCGCAGAATATTTCTTCTAAAATTAAAATTGTTTCCACTGAAACCAGTGAAGGGGAGCAGTTTTACAATCTTTCAGGGATTGGGGCTTTGCTTAGGTTTAGTGTTTAAAAATGAAAAATAAGCTTTTGCTTATGTCAAAATTGCCGATGCAGAAAACTGCACATTTTAATGTGTAGATGAATGCAATTTTGAGCACATCAGAATTTACAAATTCTGACTGCCATCAAAGTTTTGCAACTTTGAGGTCCTAAAATTCCAAACAAACCGCACCTTAAAAGGTGCGGTAAAACACAGGAATTTTTTGATAATTGGAATTTACTTTTTATTTATTGGTAGTTTAGCAATCGCAGTTTCTATTTATGAGGGAAATTTTTCCTCTATATTCTGGATATGTTATTTAGGATTAATCCTTTCTGGATTGGGAATTTTGCTTAAAAGGGTGGATATTTTAGAAAGCCAGTTAAATATACTCCTTATCCCATTACTGGTTTGGAATATTGATTTTTACGCTACTTTATTCTGGGGAATTTCTCCATTTGGAGTAACTGATTATTTTTTCATTGGCACTTTTTCTATAAGCAAATTTGTATCATTACAACACTTAACAACTATCCCTCTAGGGATTTTTGCATTATACCTCTTTCAATATAAAAAACGTTCAGCATTAAAAGTAAGTTTTATTCAGATAATACTAATATTTATATGTCCAGAATTGTTTTTTATGCAAACTCCCTACTTTAGTTCGTGAGATAATAAAAACAATTCTGGAGCATGCTCAAGACACCAAGAATCTGGTCAATTAGGGATTCTTGGGTGCGCTCAAGAATCTAAGATTCTTGACGACCAGACACGCCATACATGTCAAGAATGTTTTTACATTTCGTACATTCTTGAGCATGTCAAAAACTTTTAGTTTTTGAGCACTATCGGAAATGCAATGATTTCCGAAGCTCTCGGAAATTCACATTTCCGAAGATTTATTGTATGGTTCTTGACATTAACTAGATTTATGACTCTTCCTTCTGATAATATAAATTGTGTTTTTTATTCTTGTATAAAACAATTTTCTTTTTCAGGTGTTTTTTATTCTGTTTTATGGTTCTTGTTGTTTTTTATAATGATAATTATCACCAATTTGGTGATTCGGCAGATATGTTTGCGATTAAAAAATCAAAAAGTCCTTGAGTTTTACCACACCTTTTAAGGTGTGGTCTGTTCTGGACTTTTGGATGATCCAAATTGAAAACTGCTTAATATTAACTGCATCATAAATGATGCAGTTTTCAATTATGGACATAATCAAAATCTTTAAAACTCCCTGCTTCTTTTGTCTTTAATGGAAATTACCTCAAAAACAGCAAAAGAAATTGATGAATCAAAAGAAAAAGAGGATATGAAAAAGCTGGAAGCTGCTTTTTTCATTTCAGGCAGGTTTTTGTCAATGCAGGAGATTGTTTCATATACTGACTTAAATCCTATAATCATAAGAGAATTTATTGAAAAACTTCAGGCGAGATATGAGAAAGACGATTCTGCAATTGAGATTGTGGAAAAAAGCAACCTTTGGAAAATGGATGTTAAACCGGAATTTTCCAGCTTGATTAACAAGTTTGCTACAGGCAGTGCAGAGTTCAGCAAAGCAGAGCAGGAAACTCTAGCAATTATAGCTTACAAACAGCCAATAAAACAGTCAGTGATAGTAAAGATAAGAGGAAACAAGGCTTATGACCACATCAAAAAGTTTTCTGATTTGGAACTTATCAAAAAAAAGAAAATGGGGCACACGAATGAGCTAAGCTTAAGCGAAGATTTCTATGATTATTTCAGTGTTAAAGAAAATGAAAGTGTAAAGGAAGAGAATAAATCAGAAGGGAGTTTATAGCATCAAAAATGGAATTAATAACTATTATATATCTTGTATTAATGTTTATAGCATTATACATGTTTTCCTTTTTTACAATTCTCACTATAAAAAATAGAAAAGAGCTTTTTTCTTATCCAAAGGCAAAAAGAGAATATTTTGTCAGTGTGCTAATTCCTGCTTATAATGAAGAGCAAAGCATAAGAGAAACTATCGAGCATATAATGGCACTGGAATATCCAAAAGTGAAATTAGAAGTTATTGCTATCAATGACGGAAGCACAGACAAAACTGAAGAGATTATAAAAAAATTAATGAATAAATATGCTAATCTAAAACTTTTAGACAAAAAAAATTCTGGAAAGGCAAATTCCTTGAATGAAGGGATAAAGGTTGCTCAAGGAGAGCTAATCGCAGTTGTGGATTCTGACAGTTTCCCCTCTAAGGACTCTTTAAAGAAGCTTATTGGCTATTTTGATGACAAGGAGATGGGGGCAGTTACCTCTTATGTAAATGTAAGAAATAAAGACCAGAATTTTTTTGGGAAGTTGCAGTCTTTAGAATATGTTCTTTTGGGTTGGAGCAGAAAGTTGTTAGATTTTGTGGGCAGTGTTTATGTGACTAACGGGCCTCTTAGCGTTTATAGAAAAGAGTATGTAATTAAGGTAGGGGGGTTTAATCCAAAAAGTGTTACAGAAGATATTGATATTACTTGGAATCTATTGTGTCATAGTTATAAAACTGCAATGTGCCTAGATGCAAGAGTATCTACTATCGCTCCTACAACTTTCAAAAAATGGTTTAAGCAGAGAACTCGCTGGGGAGTTGGAGGATTACAGGCAATTTCTAAATATAGAAGCATGTTTTTTAAAAAAGGTATGTTCGGGATGTTTATTCTACCTTTTGTGTCTTTAAGCATTATTATAAGCTTGATTACTTTTATTTTCTCAAGTTATCTTGTTCTAAAAGGAATTTTAACCCAATCTCTTGTAACAGGGTATTCTATTATTTCAGATGTATCTATTCTACACTTTCAAAATATCAACCTTTATCCTTCAGTTATAATTTTTTACATGTTGGTGCTATTTTCTCTTTCAATAGCCTATTATCACTATATTCTTTATAAAGTGGGGTATGAAGAAAAATTGACTGTGAAAAGATTTTTTAACCTGGTTTTCTATATGATTTTATATCTTGCGTTTTATCCTGTGGTATGGCTTAACTCAATTTATAAATTTACGAGAAAAGATTTCGGATGGTATACAAAGTAAAATGTTAGGAAATAAACATGTATTTTGGGAAGCGCTCATAATAGCCTTGGTTATATTTTGGGCAGGCATTTTACTTGGTGTCTATTTTGAAAAAACTAGAGTGGACAAGTTGCAAAACTTTTATTTTGACTCTGAAACGGAAATATTTGATTTCCAATTGTTTTCGGAGATTATTTCCAGCAAGGATTTGAACTGCAATAAAGTGTCGGAGAAGAGTATTTTATTCGCAGATAAAATTTACTCGCAGGCATTAAAACTGGAAAAATACGATACATCAAATAAAATCACAGAAGACCTGTTTTCTTTGCATAGAAGATATGACCTTCTAAGAGTAATGCTTTGGAAAGAGCTTATTGAAAATAAAAAAAGATGCAAGACAAATGTAAATACTGTTGTTTATCTTTATGACTATGCGGATACTCCTGTAAATGAAAAAGCGATTCAAGGAGCAATGAGCAATTTTCTAATCGACCTTAAGGGGGAGTATAAGGATACGATAATCTTAATTCCAATTGCAGTTGATACTGAAGTAAACTCTCTAGATTTTTTAAGAGAAATTTATGGTTTGGAAAAAATACCCATGATTTTTGTCAATGAAAAGGCAAAAATTGACAATTTAGAAAGTTTGAAAGATGTTAAAAAATATCTAAGTTAACATGAAAAAAGACCTTAAACTTTTTTTGATTCTTCTTATATCTTTCTATTTTTTAATACAATCAGCATTTTCTTTTTTATCGCCTGTAAAATATTGGGATGAGACGATTTATACCAATCTTGGAAGGAATCTCCTCATCTATCATGAATACTCTTTTCTGCATGGTTTTGCTGATTTTTCTTCAAATTGGCCTCTTGCCGGCTTTAGGCCACCCCTTCTGCCCATAATAATCTCAATAGTCTCTATTTTTTCAAAAGAAGTTTTTCTTCTTAACTTTCTGGGGCCGATTTTCAGTTCCTTGGGAGTGTTAGGCGTATTCCTTTTATCAAAAAAATTGTTTGATGATAAAGTTGCTATATACTCTTCTGTCTTGTTCGCATTTTTTCCTCTTTACCTTTTTTGGGGCTTTAGAATACTAACTGATTCTTTGTTTTTGTCACTTATGCTTTTCGCTATTTATTTTTTTTGGGTAGCTTTTTTTGAGGATAGTAAAAAGATTAAATTCCCCATCCTATTTGGTGTTTTTTCAGCATTAGCTTTTCTTTCAAGATACTCGTTTATCTGGTTTTTGCTATTGTTCTTCCTTTCTTTATTATTCAAGAACAAAAATCTAAAATTTTTATCTGATAAAAAAATTTGGCTTGGCGTGCTTAGTTTTTTTGTTATAATCGCCCCCTGGTTTGCCTGCAATTATCTTTCCTATGGCTCTTTATTTGAATTTTTGAGACATGCCAATGAAGCTTCTTTAAGATGGGGCAAGCAGCCAGCTCTTTTTTATTTAGTTTATTTTTTAAAAAATTTTGCTATCTTTATCCCCTTTTTTGCTTTTGGACTTTACAGTAGAGATAAAAGATATGATAATTCTAAGATTTTTTTATCTATATGGTTTGTAGTTATATTCCTTTTTTCTATATTCATGGGGCATAAGGAAGAGAGGTATCTGCTTCCTTTATTGCCTGCTGTGTGCATTCTCTCTTCTTTTGGGCTGAATAAGATCAAAAATTATAGAAATATACTCTTTGTTATAATAGTCATTTATTTCTCTTTTTTTAATTTCTATACTTTCTACAAATCGGTTAACTCTTATAATTCAGATGAGCAAGTTTGTTTCTTTAATGCTATGAATTTTATCAAAGAGTCAAATGCTTCTTATATTGTGACAGAGCATTTCTCTCCTGTTTATTTTCATACTCTTAAAAACAACCTAAGGGTGAATAATTACACTTCTATAAAAGAGACAATTGAAAGTGATTATAGAAATGAGACAGTTTATTATTATCTTGTAGAGGGGGACTGGTTTGATTTGACAAAAGAAAACGAGGAAGTTGGAAAATATCTAACTTTTTCCTGCGATAAATTCAAGGTTTTTGACCTTTCTTACTTATAACTTCAGTATTTTCCACTATAGCAATATTAAAAAACACACTTTTGGTGATTTTTTGATGGTAGAATGTTTTGTTTGCGGAATTTCTGATGAGAAAGAGAGATTATTTGATGCTATTTCTAATGAGGGAGTTGTAAAGATATGCGAAAGATGCTCCCTTAACGAGCATATTCCAATTATGAGAAAGCCAACAACTTTCCAATTAAAAGAGGCAGAAAGAAAACAGACAGTGTATGAACGGCTTTCCTGTGCAGCAGGGATAAGCCCGGACAGGATGAAAAAAGGGATAGAAGAAAGTGAGATGAAACACAGAAGAAAAGAAAGGCAGGAGAAGTTAAGGCAACAGGAGATTGGGCTGAAAGAGCTGATAGAAAGAAAATTTAAAAAAGATGCTTCTTCAAAAGTTATTTCAAAAAAACCAAGGCTAGACTTGGTGGATAATTTTAATTGGGTGATAATGATGGAGAGAAGAAAAAGGAAACTAAGCCATATCCAGCTTGCCGAAGCAATTGGCGAGAGTGCTGTTGCTATAAAGATGGCAGAAGACGGCATTTTGCCGGAAGATGATTATAGGATTATAAACAAGCTTGAGAATTTTTTTAGGATATCTCTAAAGAGGCAAAAATCTACTGAATCCAAATTAGACCAAAAACAGCCGGCAAGAATTTTAAATTTTAAGCCAGAAACTCTTAAAAATTTAACAATAGAAGATTTGAAAAAAATGAAAAATCAGATAGCTCTTGCTGGAGAAGATTCAGGGGAGGAACAGAAAGTAACAGAAGAAATTGAGAAACGAGTGGAGAAAAAGGGGTTTTTTAGTTCTTTTACAGATTATTTTAAGTCAGGGCAAGAAGAAGGAACAGCAGAAAAAGAAGCAGTTGAGAATAGTGAAGAAGATGAACAGTTTTGACCGCGGATAAATCCAAATATAGAAAAGGTTTATAAATACTGATTAGGATTTTTATCTATGGATATTAATATTTTAAAGAGTTCTAAAGATGAAATAGAAGTTCAGTTGGAAAGCTTGACAATTGCTGAAATATTAAGAGTTTATTTAAACAAAGATTCAGGCGTTGAGATAGCAGTATGGAAAAGAAAACACCCTACTGAAAAGCCAATTCTTTTAGTTAAGACAAAAGGGAAAACAGCGAAAAAAGCAATAAGTGATGCTGTTTCAAATATAGACAAAGATTTGGAAAAATTTGAGAGTGATTTTTCTAAGCTGAAATAGTTTTCTATTTAGTTAGCATTTTCCTTTACCAGTTTTTTGTATTATTCTGTTTTTAAAAAACTTTATTAATTGCTTCTTCCTGTATAATCTATGATTGCAGGATATAGCGAAGAGCAAGGGCAAGAGTTGATACAACTGGCTCGGAAGGCGATTGAATCCAAATTTAGCGGTGAAAAAGTAATTGTGCCTGATAAAAAAGAATTCAGGCAGGCGAGGGGAGTTTTTGTAACTTTAAATAAGAAAGGCAAATTGAGAGGATGCATTGGCTTTCCTCATGCTTCTTTTGCTGTTGGAGAAGCTGTTGTTAAAGCTGCAAAATCTGCTGCTTTTGAAGACCCACGGTTTGCTCCTTTGGAGAAAGATGAGATTAATGGCATTAAAATTGAAGTTTCTGTTTTAACAGAACCAAGTGAAATAAAAGGAAGTCCTGCCAAGGAAATTGAAGTTGGAAAAGATGGGTTAATCTGCGAGTGTTTAGGATTTAGCGGTTTGCTTCTTCCGCAGGTTGCTGTAGAATATAAAATGAATAAAATCCAATTTTTAGAAGCTGTTTGTGAGAAAGCAGGCTTGCCCAAAGATTTTTGGCAGAACAAGAATGCCAAGTTTTACAAGTTTCAGGCGCAGATTTTTAAGGAAAAATAATTATAATGGCAGATAATCGCGTAAAAAATCTATTGATTTAACATCTTCTTGATTCTTTCTGTATTTATCCGTCAAGATTGATAGTTGATAATTTAGTTCTCCCGAGAAATCTGTTCTATCAACTTTATTTGATGCCTCTAATATAGTTATTATAATTTTATGTCAGAAATTAAAACCCCATTATTTATAATGGGGGTCGTAAGCTTACTGCTTTTAATTTCTGAGCATCCTAAAAACAAGGGGCTTTACAAACCGCACCTTTTAAGGTGCGGTGCCCCATTGTTTTTTTGATCTCGATAATCCCTAATCATTGAAATTAGCCTCCCCTCTTGAATTTCTCTTTCTATTGCACCTGCAATTTCTTTTGCTTTTTCCCGAATTTCACAAGTTTTCATTACAAAACTTTAAATTTTTACTTTTATAAACCTTATTCTTATCTTTCACTCTATAAAACCTTATTAATTGATTATCATTAACTATGATATGACCGAGAGAAAAATATCTGCTGGAAGTTATGATTTGAACAAATGGCTTTTTGGGGGTTATGAAAACGATGTTATAACTATGATTGCTGGGCCAGCAGGAAGCGGGAAGAGCAATTTTTGTATTCTTGCTGCAGTCAGCCAGGCAAAGCACGGGAATAAGGTTATTTTCGTTGATACCGAGGGGGGATTTTCTGTTGAAAGAGCCAGGCAAATTGCAGGAGAAGATTGTGAAAAAATTTTAGAGAGTATACTTTTAATGAAACCTGTAAATTTTGAAGAGCAGAAAAAGACATTCTCAAAACTTTTAAGCACGCTAAAAGATAATGATAAAGTCCGCTTGATTATTGTTGATGGCATGACTATGCTTTATCGGTTGGAAATGGGGGATGCTAGGCAGGAGGAAAGTGATTCTAATGTTCAGGATGTAAACAGGGAATTAGCGAAACAGATGAGAATTCTTGCTGAAATTTCAAGAAAACAGGAAATTCCTGTTTTAATAACTAATCAAGTTTATTCAGAATTTTTATCAGAAGAAGATTTGAGGAAGGGGGTAAAAAAAGGGGTTAATTTTGTTGGTGGAGATTTGCTTAAATATTGGAGCAAATGCATCATTGAACTGCAGAATGAAAATGGAAAAAGAACAGCTGTTTTAAGAAAACACAGAAGCTTGCCTGAAAAAGAATTTTCTTTTGCCATAACAAATGAAGGAATAAAAAAGAAGGGTTGGATGTAATATTCTTTGATATGCTTTTTGTATGCTAATTTTATAAACCAAATGGATATATTCGGTAAATGGATGAAGAAAAAATAAAAAATCTTTCAGAGGAAACAAAGAAGATTTTTTTAGGAATAAGGGAGAAGATAAGAAGGCCGTTTAGTAAAAATCACCCTCCGAGAGAATTACTCGACTTAGTAGAAGACAGGGAAACTTTAAACAATTCATTAAGAGAATTAATGGATTATGGGCTTTTTACAGAAAAGAGAGCGTATTGGCTTTTTGGGCCAACATTGTATGTTGCAGATAATGAAGTCTCAGACAAAATCTATCATTTTTTATTGCCTGAAATAGTTGAAAGGAAAAAAAAGAGGTGAGTGGTATTAGCGGGTATTTAAATAGAGTTCTCATTACATAAAGACTTTTTGATAAGTGAAATTATCCTGAGCAGATATATAATCGACTTTAAATATACACCATAAGTAGGGGATACATGGAAAGTGGGATAAGAATAATGGAAAATGAAAGTAAAATAAATTATTTAGCAAGTGATTTAGATGACATTTTAGCTAAAAATTTTATAGATTTTAATGTAGTCAAATCACATGCTCATCTTGATTCTGATTTTGCTTCTATTCTAAACGGCATGGATGTGATAATTTACACTGACGAAGGGGAGTTAATAGATGCGAGGTATCTCCAGTGTCTAATCCCAGAAACAGGCAAATTTGTCTGTGCTATCGCTGCTAAAAATTTAGAGCATTATCAATCATTAAGAAAACCCATTTTTCCTGAGAGGGTTTTAGTTTATAAGAATTAACTTTCTTCCTTCTCTTCCTGTTTTTTTGCCTGCCTGCTCTCGCATGCAGGATTAAAACAAAAAATCCAAGGGCGTTTGCCTTTTGCCAAGCGTATAAGCATCGGCCATTTGCAGAACTCACAGATTTTATCTGTCTTTTTAATTAAGCCGTTAGGAGGCAAAGAGAAAGTTGTTTTGCAATCTGGATAAGCATTGCAGGCAACAAAATATTTCCTGTTTTTCCTGGAGTAAGTTATGGCAAGGCTTCCTTTTTTGCATACAGGACAGGGAGTTATTTTGTTTTCTTCCCTTTCCTGTTGTCGCAGATTGTTGTTTGCTTCTATTAGCTCTTTGCCTATTTTTTCCTCGTTTTTATCAAAATTGTTTATTATCTTTGTTATTGCTTCTTTTGCTTCATCAACAATTTTTTCTTCTTTCTGCTTCATGTCTTTTTTTGAGCTTATTATAGAGTCCATTTCTTTTTCAAAATGCCTTGTTAATGCTTCATCGATTATAATCGGAGAGTATTTTTCCAAAGTTTCTATAAGAGAGATTCCTAAAGGTGTTGCTTCTATGCTTTTCTCTTTTATATATCCCCTGTCATAAAGAGTTTCAATTATCGCTGCACGGGTTGATTTTGTTCCAATGTTCCTTTTTTCCAGTTCTGAAACTATTGAAGCAGGGGAGTATCTCTTTGGGGGCTGAGTTTCTTTCTGCTCTATTTTTGAAGAGGTTACAAGAACTTCTCCACTTAAGTCCGGAATTTCTTTTTCCTGCATTTTTAATGGATAAATTTCCAGCCAGGCTTTTTTCCTAACTGACGAGCCCTTTGCTGAAAAATCTAAATTAGATACGCTAACTTTTATTGTTTTGTTGTCAATTATTGCATCTTCGCAGAACAAAGAGAGGAATCTTTTAGCAATTAGATTATACATTTTTTCTTCTTCAGAACCTAATACCTGAAAGTTTCCTGTTGGATAAATAGACGGGTGGGCAGGGTCGCTTTTTGAACCTTCTATAGGATTTGCTCTTTTAATTAAGTGTTCAACATTGTATTTTTTAGAAAGTTTGTCTAAAATTTCTTTGTATGCTATTGAAGGAGGAAGCTTTTGACTTGAAGTTCTTGGGTAAGAGATTAAACCTGCTAAATAAAGTGACTGTGCTATCTGCAAAGTTCTTGATGGAGTTATGCCAAACAACCGGTAAGCTTCTGTCTGCAAAACAGTAAGATTAAAAGGGGGTAGTGGAGAAAGTTTCTGCTCTGATTTTTTTGTTTCTGCAATTCCTTTTTTTCCTTTCAAATCGCTAAATTTTTTCAAATCTTGTTCTTTAGTTATATCTTTTATATATTTTAATTCTAAAGTTTGGTTTTTTGAATCCTTAACATTTATAAAAACCTGCCAGTAAGGAGTTGGCTTGAATTTCTGGATGTCTATTTCTTTTTTTACTATTAAATTCAGTGAAGGGCCCTGAACTCTTCCTATTGACATTATTTTGAAACTGCCTGCTGCTTTTATAGAATTCATTAAAGCTCTGCTTAAGTTTATACCATAAAACCAGTCTAAATAATGCCTTGTTTCTCCTGCAATTGCCTGCCCCCAGTCCAAATGGTTTAATTTCTTTTCATAAGATTCATTCAGTTCTTTGTCTGTTAATGTGGAGAACTTCATTCTGGAAGCATCTGACTGACTGCAAATAAATCTTACAACATTCAGCCCTATAACTTCTCCTTCAACATCATAATCTGTTGCTACGGTTATTGAGCCTGCATTTTTAGCAAGGCTTAAAAGAGCATCATAATATTTTTTTGTAAAATCTGCTTTTCTTACCAAATAATTCGGCACCCATTTTATATTAAAAATAGGAATCTTGCCATTTTCCTGCTGCTGCAATGTAAATAAATGCCCGACAGCGCATGCGACAACTATGTTTTTCCCGTTTCTTGAAACATTATAATAAGGGATGCCATGAATGTCTCTTTTTGAAGGAGTTCCCAGAGCAGAGGCTATTTTCATTGCTGCCTGCGGTTTTTCTGTTATGATTAATTCATAGCCATCTTTTTTAAGAGAAATTTTTACAGGGGTGTATTCTTTAGGAGTTTTTGAATAGATTCTTGTTTTTGCTGCGGGTTTTTTTTCCTTAGAAGTTTTGGGATAGCTTGTTTTTTTATAATTATAACTCCTTTTTCCTGTTTTCCCTATTTTCTCTACTGTTTCTAAAGATGCCCGGTCTGGTTTGGTATAGGCAACTTCCACTTTTTGTTTTATATCTATCTTTGATGGTTTTACTTCTTTTTCTACAGAGTATCTAATATCTTTCTTTTCTACTGGAAAATAATCTTCTGCGTTTTTTTCTTCAGCTGTTTTCTTATTTCTTTTAATCATGCTTTTTATGAGAAGAACAAGGTTTTTATAGGTTTTTTAATCCTAAAAAATCCACAACATTTATGTTGTGGTTGTTTCTGTTTTGTGGATTTTTGGGAATCCAAAAGTCCAAACAAACTGTGGACTTTAGTCCACAGTTACACGCAAGGACTTTTTGATGTTTTGGGTTCAGTTCAACTCTTCTTTTTCTACTTCCAAACCATCATTAGTTGGAAATTCCTCCACTAGAAAAATTTTGCAATTTCTTTTTTTGTTTTTTAGAAGAGCATCTGCAGTTTTTTCTTGAAGGAGTATTCTGTTCTTTTTAATGTCAAGATGAAATTTTTCCCCCTTTAGGCTGTTTTTTACTTTGTTTAATTCTTTTTTGTTTCTGCAGTAAACTGCAAGATATTTTACAAGGCCTTCTTCTGTTCTTTTTCCATACTCTAAAATATCATGCTTTAACAAGCGGTTTTTGAATTGATAATGGTTTTTTGTATCTGCTGTGCATAAATGAACTTTCAGTTTAGTTTTTAATTTTTTTATGCGATTTAGAACAAAAATTCCTGCATTTTTTGAGCCATTAATTGTATACCCCCCTTGGTTGAATTTGTAATTTTTTGTCATATAGCAAAAATTAGCATCGCTTA
The DNA here is from genome assembly GCA_018901675.1 of Nanobdellota archaeon. Lineage (GTDB taxonomy): Archaea > Nanobdellota > Nanobdellia > Pacearchaeales > GW2011-AR1 > JAHIEH01. The sequence goes on along the minus strand of JAHIEH010000001.1, from coordinate 1,923 downwards.
TCTCAAGTTCATTTAAATTTACAAAACTGATATAGGGGGATATTTTTATTATAAACTTTAAAATGTCTTCTTTTTTATCCGGAATCATCGGAAGCTCTATGCCTATGCTGTTTTTTTTGAAAAATTTGCCGGCTAATTTAATCTTGTCTATTTCTGCTTGAATCTCCTTTTCGTTCAGCTTTTTAGAGAGAAATTCAGGGTGAAATCTGACTTCATCTGTATACCTAGAAAGTTTTTTTAGCTTTTGCTCTGTTAATAACTTTGTTGGAAGATAGATATGAATATGAAATCTTTTCCCAAATTTTCTCTTTAATGCTTTTGCATATGCTATTGTTCTATCCAAAAAAAGAAAAGGGTCACCCCCTGTTATGCCTGCACCTTTTGCATTGCTTTCAATTGCTTCTTCCACTGCGTTTTTAGGAGTTTTACAAACTCTTTCATTTGCGAATATAACATCTTTGTTTTTTCTTTTATTGCTTAAAGAGCAGTAATAGCAATTTCTTGAGCATTTTCCTGAGATAAACAAAACAAGTTTCTCCCCCTTTACGCAGTATTTGCATCCTTCTGCAACTCCATTTATGCAATAAGAATTAAAATTTGTTTTTGTTGGCATTTTAATAACAGGAAAAGGGCTTTTTTATAAGTTTTTGAATGTATTTCTTGGAATATAAATTCTTTTAAATTATTTTGATTCTGTTAGTAGATGCCTTTAAAATTGACTGAAGAGCAAAAAGAAAAGATTCTCTCAATGTATGAAATTTCTGATGGGAATGTAACAAGGGCTGGTCGTACTATTGGAGAGCATTCTGCTAATACAATCACAAATGTTTGGAGAAATAATAATTTAAAAATACGTTCTCGTGGAAGACTAAAGGGTTGCATTTTAAATCAACCTTTTTTTAGGGAATATAAAGACTTTATTGAACAAGGATTATCTATGAAAGAAATTTGTGATATGAAAGGAGTTACTAGGCAAGCAGTTCATGCTTATTTTAAAAGAAGTGATCTTAATAATTATTTTAAGAGTATTCAGATACAGAACAAGAAAAAAAGAGCTAATTTACTTGAGACACTTGCTAATCAAGTTCAAAATATAGCATATAAACAGGCTAAAATAAATGGTTTTGCAACAACTTGTGTTTTGGATTACATTCACTCACTTAAACATTTTAATAGAATTAACTCTTTTGAACATCTTTTAAATTTCTTTGAAAATTATGAAAAAGCATTAATTAATAATGAAAGACCAAGTCTAATGGAATTAGCTAATAAATCAGGGTTAAAACATGCTTCTAGTGCCAAAGATCGGATTCAATTTGCTGGTCTTACATCTTTTAATTCTTCAAGGAAACGACTTTCAGAAGAAAAGATTAATTCTCTTAAAAGAGCTTATGAATTAGAATACCTAAACATACCAGATATAGCTTACTTTGCTGATATTTATTCTGGTACAATATATCCCCTTTTTGATAGGCTTAATAAAAAACATGAATTTAAGAAGAAAGCAAGATCTTTTACATTGATTAAAAAATTATCTAAAAATTCGAGAGCAAGAAGAGTTTCTTATTCTAAAGCACATACTATTTATGAAGCATATGATGCTGGTTTTGATTTAGAGGGGATAAGTGAATATAGTGGGGCTAATAAAAATGTTATTGATTTTGTTTTATCAAAAAGAGAAGATATAGAGATAAAAATAAAAAAGGCAATTGATATTTTAAAGATAAGTAGTTAACACAATAAATATTCAAATTTCAAAATTGTTTTGAGTCATTAAAATTCTAAATCTCAAAAATCTTAGCTTTTCTGCTTACATTTATAACTCGGGTTTTGCCGATTTTTTCTTCTATGCCACCAGTTTCATGTATATGGCTGAAAATTGCAATGTCCGGCTTGAATTGCTTTATTGCTTTGGTTATTGCC